>JAZFZX010000027.1:0-2391 GCA_036444135.1 Kiloniellales bacterium
CGCGCTGCCTCCGTCGTGTAATAGGCGGGCAACTCCCTGAGCTTGAGCTTGATCAGGCCAAGCGCCTTCTCGGCGGTGGCATCGTCGACCGCCGCCACTGCCGCTACCGGCTCGCCGCGGTAGCGCAGGCGTTGCCGCGCCAAGGGGAATTCGTTCATGGCGATGGGCAGCACCCCGAACGGCTGGTCGCAGTCCTCGCCCGTGATCACCGCCGCGACCCCGGGCAGGCGGCGCGCCTCGGAGACGTCCAGGTCGATGATCTCCGCGTGGCTGCTGGGGCTGCGGAAGATGCGCCCGCATAAGGTTGCGGGGGCGAGGAAATCGGCGGTGAATTTGGCGGCCCCGGTCACCTTCTCCGGGCCGTCGATCATCGGCACGTAGCCGCCGATGGCGCCTGTCGGGCTGCGCGGGTCGCTCATCCGGGGTCCCGCCCGGCGGCCTGCGCCGCCCATTGCACCGCCTCGATGATCTTGACGTAGCCCGTGCAGCGGCAGATGTTGCTGTCCAGCGCCGCGCGGATGTCGTCTTCCGTCGGCCGGGGGTTCCTCCGCAGCAAGCCCTCCGAGGCCATGATCAGGCCCGGCGTGCAAAACCCGCACTGGGCCCCGAGCTTCTCGTGGAATCCCTGCTGAATGGGCGCCAGTCGGCCGTTCCGGGCGAGCGCCTCGATGGTCTCAACACGGCGTCCGTCGAGGGCGTTGGCGAGGCACAGGCAGGACAGCGCGGGCTCGTCGTCGACCAGCACCGTGCAGGCGCCGCATTCCCCGCCGTCACAGCAGGTCTTGGTTCCGGTGAGGCCGACCACCTCGCGCAGGTAGTCGAGCAGCAGGACGTTGTCGTCGACCGCGTCCCTGCGTTCCCGCCCGTTCAGCGTAAGGGTCAAGATCTTGCTCATAGAATTCGTGCCATGACATGTTTGTAGGGTATCCCTACAATTATCTAGGTTCGGAACCGCGATTTGTCAAAGGGAATCGCCGCCCGGGCGCGTCTCGGCGAGGCGCCGCAACAGCGCGATCAGGGTTTTGCGCTCCTCCGGCGACAGGCGCCCGGCAACGTCATCCTCGTGGCGCAACAGACGCGGCACAAAGTCATCGAGGAATTTTTCACCGGATGCGGACAAACGCAGCGCGTAAGAGCGCCGGTCCTTGGGCGCCGATTTGCGCACCAACAGGCGCCTCTTGAGCAGACGATCGATCGCCTCGCCCAAGGTCGAGCGCTCGACCCCGACGGCCTTGGCGAGCGCCGTCTGACTGATGCCGGGATTGCGCGACACCAGCACCAGCAGGCCGACCTGTCCCGGCGAGACGTTCTGATCGCCCAGCGTGCTGGCGAAATGCTGAAACACCGTCAGCTGGGCGCGCCTGAGCTGATATCCCAACAACTCCGGCAAGATGCCCAAGTCCAATCCCTCGTCCATGTCCCCAACCTCGTCGGCGTGATTTATTGTATCACTCCGCTTGGAGTGGGAGGGCGGTCTCGAGTTTGATCTGCCGGAGCGCGAAGTTGGAGCGCACCTGCGAAATCCCCGGCGCCGAGAAGACGAAATCCTCCAGGAACTTGTCATAGGCCGAGACGCTCGGCGTCGCCACGCGCATCAGGATATCGGCATCGCCGGTCGTGAAGAAGCACTCCATCACCTCGGGACGGACCCGGATCGAGTCGGCGAACTCGTGGGTCATCGCCAAGGAATGGCGCGCCAGCGTCACGTGCGCGAAGACGCACTCGCCGACTCCGACCTTTTTCGGATCGAGAATGGCCGCGTAACGCAGGATCACCCCGGCTTCCTCCAACGCCTTGACCCGGCGCCAGCAGGCCGAAGGCGACAGACCGACTCGTTGGGCCAGCTCCTGGTTGGTCAAGCGCGCATCGCCCTGCAGCTCGATGAGAATGCGCCGCTCATGGGCGTCGAGTCGGACGGCGTTCGTTTCTTCCGGTCCAGCCATGTCGAAAAATCCTCTCGATATAGTTCATGAATTCGAATACTCTTGCCAATATTAACCAGTTTTTCGGCAAAAAAGAAAGCATTTTTCAACTCAACCGGCATAAACTGCCGCTGATTTACCGACATACCGTAACCGCGAGGGCGATCATGTTTGCAGACGACGCCCGCCTGGCCAGCGAAACATTCGCCGCGGCCGCGCCCCAATCCGGAACCGGCACGTTCTGCCCGGACGGCGCCAACCTCACTGTCGACGCGCTCAGCACCACCGCCCGAAATCCGGACATCCGGATCGTGATCACGCCCGAGATCCGCGAGCGCGTCGTCGCCTCGCGCAAGCTGCTCGACGAGTTCGTCGCCTCGGGCCGGATCATCTACGGCGTCACGACCAGCGTCGGCGGCTTCGTGAACTGGCTCGTGCCGCCCGCGATGGCCGAGCAGGTGCAGAACAA
>JAZFZX010000028.1:0-3101 GCA_036444135.1 Kiloniellales bacterium
CGCGCTGACGCTACGGCTTTTGCCGTATCCTCAACGTAGCCGTACAGCACCGAGGTAGAGAGAGCAAAAGCGAGGTAAGCATGTGCGGCCGCGAATTCCGGGTCCAGTGCGATCGCTTCCCTAAATAGGCGCATGGCCTCGGCATGATCGGCCTTGTTGATGTGATGGAAATGCGACAGGCCGCGTTGCAAAAGCTCCCAGGCGTCGAGATTTTCCGGCGGCTTGCGCCGGGCGCGCTCACGCTCGCGGGCCCCGATTTCCGGCTCGACCACTACCACGATCTGTTCGGTGATCTGGTCCTGCAGATCGAAGACGTCATCCAGACTGCCGTCGAAGCGATCGGCCCACAGGTGGTTGCCGCTGGTCGCATCGATTAGCTGCGCGGTGATACGCACGCGATTGCCCGCCTTGCGGACGCTGCCTTCGACGACGTAACGCACGCCGAGTTCTCGGGCTACCTGAGTGATGTCGACGGCGGCGCCCTTGTAGCTGAAAGACGAGTTGCGGGCGATCACGAAAAGCGAGCGGAAGCGCGAGAGCGCGGTGATGACGTCCTCGGCGATGCCGTCGGCGAAAAATTCTTGCCCAGGATCATCCGACATGTTGTCGAAAGGCAGCACGGCGATGGAGGGCTTGTCGGGAAGAGTCAGCAAGCTATCCGTGTCTGCTATGTCTGCTTGGGGGCTCGCGTCGTCGGACCAGTGGTAGATGCGGACGGGCTTGGCAATATTCTTGAGTTCATGCTCTCCACCATCCTGGAAGCCAACGTCGACCTTTGCTACCGCGTGCTCGTGGGCGGTGGCGCTCAGGGTGATGCCCCCGGGTGCGGCAAGTTCTTGTAGGCGTGCGGCGACATTCACTCCATCGCCATAAATGTCGTTGCCTTCGATGATGATGTCGCCAAGGTTGACGCCGATGCGGAGGGCGATGCACTTGTCCTCGGGTACGCCCGAGTTGCGCTCGGCCGCGCCGCGCTGGACGGCGACCGCGCATTCCACCGCATCGACTACGCTCGGGAACTCCACCAGTGCCCCGTCACCCATCAGTTTGACGATGCGGCCATGGTGCTCGACAACCTTGGGTGCGAATAGCTCCTTGCGCAGCGCCTTGACCGCAGTGAGCGTGCCGGCGTCGTCCTCGCCCATAAGCCGGCTGTAGCCGACCACGTCGGCGGCGAGGATCGCCGCAAGCCTGCGGTGAACTTCCTTGGCCACGGCCCTGATCCTGCATCAAAATAATTGAAGAACCCCGTTGGCCCTGAGGTTTCAGGGATTCATGATGCGTTTTGCGAAGACGTATCATTCACCAACGGGGTGAACCGATGATGACACAGGGTGTGTTGCCGTTCCAGTACGAGGAAGCGCCCGCGGGCGGCGATGTGACGGCGCTGGCTGGCTTGCCGTTGTATCTGGAGCTGGCGCATGTGGCCGGACTTCCGGCGGCGATCGAGCGCCAGGTTCGGGCCGCCGGGGATCAAGGCTGGAGCGACACGCAAATGATTTTGGCCGGGGTTCTGTTGAACCTTGCCGGCGGCGACTGCGTCGACGATTTGGAGGCGCTGGAGGGCGACGCCGGCTTTGGCGCGGTGCTGCGGCGCGCCGAGGCGGGGCTTTTCTCGCGCCGCCAGCGCCGGGCGCACAAACGGCGCTGGCGTCAGCCGCGAACCCGGGCGCTGCCGTCGGCGGCGGCGATGCGGCGCTATCTGGCGCGGTTCCACAACCGGGGAGAGGAGGCCAAGCGGCGCGACGGCACGGCCTTCATCCCGGCGCCGAGCGCGGCGCTGTCCGGGTTGCGGCGGGTCAATGAGGCGCTGGTGCGGTTCCTGCAGCAGCATCGCCGGCAAGCGGTGGCGACGCTGGACATGGACGCCACCCTGGTCGAGACCGGCAAGGCCGAGGCGCTTTACTGCTACAAGCATATGAAGGCCTATCAGCCGCTCAACACCTGGTGGGCGGAGCATGGGGTGGTGCTGGACTCCGAGTTCCGCGACGGCAACGTGCCGGCCGGGCACCAGCAGCTGCGGGTGTTCAAGGCGGCGCTGGAGGCGCTGCCGGCCGGGGTCGAGAAGGTCTATCTGCGCTCGGATAGCGCCGGCTATCAGCAGGAGCTGCTCTTGTACTGCGGCGAAGCCGACGACCGGCGCTTCGGGGTGATCGAGTTCGCGGTGGCGGCGGACGTGACCGGGGCGTTCCGGGTGGCGGTTGCCGAGACCCCGGAGGCGGCCTGGCGGCCGCTGCATCGGAGCGTCGATGGGCGCCGCCAGGAGACCGATCAGGAGTGGGCGGAGGTGTGCTTCGTGCCGAACTGGGCCGGGCACAGCAAGAACCGCGCCGACTATCGCTTCTTGGCGATCCGCGAGCCGCTGCGCCAGCTGCCGCTCGGCGACGCGGATTTGTTGCCGTTCCCGACCCAGGAGTTCGGCGCCAAGGGCCGCTACAAGCTGTTCGCCCTGGTGACCAACCGGGAGCTTGCCGGCGACCAGGTCATCTGGTGGCACCGCCAGCGCTGCGGCAAGAGCGAGGAAGCGCACGCGGTGATGAAGCACGACTTGGCCGGCGGCCAGCTGCCCTCGGGGCTGTTCGGGGCCAACGCGGCGTGGTGGGCGATGATGATCCTGGCGCACAATCTGAACGCGGTGATGAAGCGGCTGGTGCTGGGCGCCGGCTGGCAAGCCAAGCGCATGAAGGCGCTGCGCTTTCACCTGATCGCGGTGGCCGGCCGGGTGATCCGGCATGCCCGGCGCCTGATCCTGCGGCTGGCTGCCGGACACCCGGCGCTGGCCTTGGTGTGCGCGGCGCATCGCCGCATCGCCGCCCTGGCCAGAGGCCCGACCGGCTGACCCCGGCCGCAACCGCAACACCAAGCCTCCCGCCACACCCCCGGCCGTGCGCCGGCGACGGCGCCGCCTTGCCGGGCGGCCGGCTCCCCAACACGCATCCCGCGCGCCAGAATTGGAAAGACTCGCGGCACGCGAACCCGCCCGTTTCTGGGCCGCCGGCGGCACCGAAAATGGCAAATCCGGCCGTCGAAGATGCCCGTCAGGCTGCAAGCCGCCGCCTAAACCCGGCAGCGGACCATTTGATGACGGATTGTGGGGGCCC
>JAZFZX010000029.1:0-4948 GCA_036444135.1 Kiloniellales bacterium
CGGGCCGCCGCCGGTCTCGATGACCCCTTCCAAGGCCGCACGCTGCGAGGTTTGGACGTTGGTCGCCGCCAGTTTCGGCAGCATGTAGAGCCGCGACGACAGGATCGGCCGGCGGGCCAGAAGCATGTTCCCGAACTGCATGCGCCGGTTGGTAACGCGGCCGTCGTCGGCCTGCTCGCTGCGGTCCAGATCCAACGCCGGCCCGTAGACCCAGTGGTAGTTGGGCAGCAGGGCCGCCAGCTCCGCCGGCTGGTCGCCGCCGTCGGTCATCGGCAAGTGGCGGGTGACCTCCTGCAAGGCGATGACGTCGGCGCCGTCTACCGCCCCGGCGATCCGCCGCAGGTCGGTCTGCCAGTCTTTCCCGACGCCGTATTGGATGTTGTAGGTGACACATTTCATGGGGAACAGTCCTCCACTTATTCTGGCGCCGGCGCCAAGCGCCTCAGTTTGGCGGCAGGCCAAATCAACGGCAATCCCTATCAGCGGCTCGACTGTTGCCTCCGTGGAGATTCCTGCCGTGGATCGTCACGCCGTGAGTGCTCTGGTGTTTGGCGGGAGGCAGCCATGCCAAGATTGCACGTGTTGGTGAGCGCGCGCTCGGCTATGCTGTCTCGCATACGCCTAGAAGTCGCGCGAGCGGAACCCGGAGCCGGTGCGCAACGTACATCTTCCTGTTTGGCTCGGTACCGCGAGCGCGCCGCGCGCCCGCACCTTCGCGCTGTTGTTCACCCTGTCGACGCTCGCGCGCTCGTTCCTGGTCACCCTGATTCCGCTGCAGGCCTTTGCTCTTCTGGGCGACGCCCAGAAAGTGAGCGTGCTCTATTTCGGGATCAGCCTGACCAACCTCCTCGGCACCCTCTCCATCCCATGGCTGGTCCGGCGCATCCGCAGGCGGCGGGTCTTCAGCCTCGGTGCACTGTCGATGGCTGCGGCGCCCCTTGTGATCGCTTTGGGAACACTGCCCGGCCTGATCGCCGGAATGGCGCTTCTGGTTTTCGGGCTGTCCTGTCTCGAGATCGCGCTGAACCTCTATCTGATGGACAGCATTCCGCGCCAGGAGATGGGGCGTTTCGAGCCGCAGCGGCTTTTTTACGCCGCCGGTGCCTGGACGGTCGGGCCCTGGTTGGGCGTCTATCTGCAGGACCAGTTGTCCGATTGGGTGCCCTTCGTGCTTTCGAGTGGCGTGGCCTTGGCCACCTTGGGCACCTTCTGGGTCCTGCGCCTGACGGATAACCCGGCCGTTGCCCCGGCCAAGAAGCCACCGCCGAACCCGTTCCACTACCTGGTGCGGTTTTTCGAGCAGCCGCGCCTGCGCCTAGCGTGGATTCTCGCTGTCGGGCGCTCGGGCTGGTGGGCCATGTTCTTCATCTACGCACCGATCTTCGCGATCGATGCGGGGCTCGACAAGGTGGCCGCCGGCGCCGTGGTCTCGGTCGGTGCCGCTGCCCTCTTTGTCGTGCCGCTGTGGGGCTGGCTGGCGCGCCGTTATGGTGTGCGGCGGTTGCTGGTCTGCGGTTACGTGGCCAGTGGCTTGGTCACGCTGGGGATCGCCGTGGCGAGTGGGGTTCCCTGGCTGGCGTCGGTTGTCCTGATCGCCGCCGCACTGGCAACCGGGGTCATCGACGGGGCCGGCAACGTGCCCTTCCTGCGCGCCGTGCATCCCACGGAACGGCCGGAGATGACGACCGTCTACGCGACCTACCGCGATGCCTCGCAACTGGCCCCGCCGGGTATCTTCGCCCTGCTGCTGAAGATGTTCAGCCTGCCGGTCGTCTTCGTGGCTGGCGCGGCGGGCATGCTGGCGCTCGCCTACTACGCCCGGTTCCTGCCGCGGCGCCTGTAGCCGGGCGCGGGCCGCCGGTCCAGAATCGGCCGTGGTTCGCGGGGCGCGGGCTGCTATAGTTCCCCGCCGGTTTCGGCAATAGTGACACGAGCCGGTAACCCCCGCTTCCGCGACCACCGGGACACGGCCCTGGCATGAAGCCCCTGCTCGCCCTTCTGTTTTTCGGCGGACTCTGCCTTGCGATCGCGCTCATCGCCTGGCTCGGCTTGGGCGCGGTGGCGGAGGTGATGGCTGTCGCGGGCGCCCGCCTGTTTTGGCTCGTCCCTTACTACCTGTTGCCGATCCTCTGCATCGCCCTGTCCTGGCGCACGCTATTCGAGGTCGGCCGGGCGCCGCCGCTCCGCCATCTCTACAGTGGCGCCTGGGTCGGCGTATCGGTCAATTGGCTGCTGCCGGTGGCCCAGATCGGCGGCGAGTTCGTACGGGTGCGCTGGCTGCTGCAACGCGGCGTACCGGGTCTCGAGGCCGGATCGACCGTGGTGATCGACAAGACGATCCATGCGCTTGCCCAGGTCATCTACACGCTGGCCGGATTGGCCTTGCTGGTGGTCTTCACCGGCCGGCCCGACGTGACCATCCTGGCGCTCGCGGGCTGCCTGGCCGTCGGTGGCGGGATCTTCCTGGTCTACCGCGTCCAACGGGCCGGCCCGTTCGAGGCCCTGGCCTCGTTGGCGCGCCGTTTGAGCCGCAGTCCGGCGTTGGCCGACCTGGTGAGCGAAGCTCCGAGCCTCGATGCGGCCATCCTCGAAGGTTATGGCCGGCGTCGGCAGGTGGTGATCGCCTTCGGCTGGCGCATGTGTTTCCGCATTGCGGTGGCTGGCGAGATCTGGCTGGCCCTCCGCTTCATGGGCCATCCGGTGAGCCTTCTGGAGGCCATATTCCTGGAGAGCTTGGGCCAGGCGGCGCGTGGATTGGCCTTCGCCGTCCCGGCCGGGATCGGCGTGCAGGAGAGCGCCTTCGTGATCCTGGGCGCGACGCTCGGCTTGAGCCCCGAGGTGTCGCTGGCGATCTCGCTGGCCAAGCGGTTTCGCGAATTGGCCATAGGATTGCCCGGTCTTCTGGCCCTGCAGCTTTCCGAAGGCCGGGCGCTAGCTGGGCTCATCGGTGCAGGCCGGAGCGGCACACGCCGGGGGCGAGACGCCCACCGGTGATCCGGCGCGGAGACCCACCCAACTGGCGCTGAATCCGCGGCGGGCCGATCCGGTCAGGTGCCGTAGGCGTGCCGGATTTCTGCTGCCAACGCGCGTTCGACGTTTTTCGGTCGTGCCGTTCGGGTGCGAACCACATAGGCGATGGACGGCAGCGGCGATTCGGTCAGATCCGGCGTTTCCACCGCTGCTGCGAGTTTCAGGTTCCGGCGATTCACCACCGCCACGCCGAGGCCCTGTGCCACCGCTGCCATGACACCGGCGGCGCTCGGACACTCCAGGATCACTTCGAACGCCCGGCCGGCCTGGCGCAAGGCCGCCGTGGCTATCGGCCGGTAGAAGCAATTGGGGCCAAAGGTGACGAGCGGCACACTGGCTTTCCGGAACAGCCCGCCGCCGTCCATCCCGGCCCATACGAGATTGTCGCGCCACAGAACCCCGTCGCCGTCGCCCACATCCTGGTCGAGGACCTGTTGCACGGTCAGGTCGATCTCGCGATCCGCCAGCCAGCGGGACAGCACGAGGCTCTGTTCGACCCGAATGGACAGGGAGACGTCTGGATGGCTGCGGGCAAACCGCGCGATCACCGTAGCCAGTTGCGAGGCCGCGACGTCTTCGGTCACGCCCAAACGGACGGTCCCCTGAAGCTCGGACGGGCGAAAACGGGCGAGCGCTTCGTCGTGCGCCGAGAGTATGCGCTGAGCGTAGCTCAACAGCTCGCGCCCGTCGTCGGTAGGCGCCATGCGGCCGCCGTCGCGGCGCAGTATGGGCCGCCCGAGGCGCTGTTCCAGGCGCTTCAGCTTCCAGCTCACCGCCGACTGGGTCAGGTTGAGGCTGTCGGCGGCACGGGTGACGCCGCCCATCTCGGCCACCCGAGCGAAGGCGCGCAGGGATTCGATATCCAACCGCATGTTTGTATATGACAATAATAGATGAAACATGTCAAATAATGTCATTTGCCTCATGAGGATGCCGCCACCATCTTCCCATGCAGTCGTAGCAACGGAGACGCGTGATGACCGAGCTGCTCCCCGACCACGCGATCATCGACGGCCATCGGATCGCCTGCGGCGTGCACGGAGAGGGGCTGCCGGTGGTCCTGATCCATGGGACGCCGTCGCACTCCTTCATCTGGCGCAACGTCGTGCCGCGGTTGGCGGCCGCCAGCGTGCGGGTCCATCTCTTCGATCTGCTGGGATTCGGCCAGTCGGAGCGGCCGCACAACGCGGACACCTCGGTCGCCGGGCAGGGCGCGGTGCTGGAAGGCCTGCTCGACCAATGGGGTCTCGAACAGGTGCATATCGTGGCCCACGACATCGGCGGGGCGGTCGCTCTACGGTTCGCGGTCGCGCGGCCCGAACGCGTCCTGTCGCTTACGGTGATCGACACCGTCAGCTACGACTCCTGGCCGTCCGAGACCTGGCGCCGGATCATCCGCGACCACCTGGACGATTACGCGGCCATGCCGGAGAGGGAATTCAGCCAGCTGCTCACCCGCCAGCTCCGCATGACTGTGTTCGACAAGGCGCGCATGGCGGGCGATGTGCTGGAGGCTTACCTGGCGCCGCTATCGGGTCCCTTTGGGCAAGCCTCGTTCTTCCAGCACCAGGTGCGCCACTACGATTCGCGTTACACGGAGGAAATCACCACAGATTTGGCGAGGCTCAGCATGCCGGTGCAGATCCTCTGGGGCGAGGCCGACGAGTGGCAGCCCGTCGGCTATGGGCGCAGGCTCGCCGAGGATATCCCGGGCGCCGCGCTGCACATCGTTCCCAACGCCGGGCATTTCCTCATGGAGGATGCCCCCGAAGCGGTCGCCGCCCACGTGCTAGGGTTCTTGGGAAGAGGCGCGGACTAGGCCGTTTGATTGCCGGATCCGGTGGTGACACCCTAGGGCAGGGAGGAATTGGATGAAACTGACCGATTTCAAGGTATTGACCTTCGACTGCTACGGCAC
>JAZFZX010000030.1:0-3909 GCA_036444135.1 Kiloniellales bacterium
TCGGTGATCGACTGGACCGGCCGCGGCACCGCGTGGATTTGCTTGGTCCTGGTGTTGCTCGTCGCCTTCAACGTGATCCTGCGCTATGCCTTCCGGCTTGGGCCGGTGGCGCTGCAGGAACTGGAATGGCACCTGATGTCGCCGATCGCCCTCGTCGGCATGTCCTATGCGTTGCGCCACGGCGATCACGTGCGCGTGGATATTTTCTTCGACCGCTTCAGTCGGACGCTGCAGGAATGGATCGACCTGACGGCGTCGGTCGTCACCGTCGTCATCGCCGTCATCATTTTCAAGCTGTCGCTGGGCTTCGTCGATCAGGCCTATTCCATCGGCGAAGGATCGCCCGATCCAGGCGGGCTGCCGCACCGCTTCCTGCTGCGCGCGTTCATCCCGCTCGGCTTCGCCTTGCTGGGCGTACAGGCCCTCGCCAATGCGATCCGGCACGGGCTCTACCTGTTCGGGAGGCGGTGAGTTGGAGCCGCAACTCCTCGCCGTCCTGATGGGCCTCTCGTTCTTTTTCCTGCTGTTCATCGGATTCCCTGTCGCCATCGCGCTCGCTACCTCCGGGTTGCTGTTCGGCTACCTGGGCTTCGGCGCGCGTCTGTTCAATCTGCTGCCGCAGCGGATCTTTGGCCTGATGGAGAACTACACCTTCCTGGCCATACCGATGTTCGTGTTCATGGGCGTGATGCTGGAGCGCTCGCGCATCGCCGAAGAACTCCTGGACGTGATCGGCCACGTGGCCGGCGGCCTGCGCGGCGGCATGGGGCTGGCGATCATCCTGGTCGGCGTGCTCATGGGGGCGTCCACGGGCATCGTCGGCGCCACGGTCGTGACCCTAGGGCTGCTGACGCTGCCGGTGTTTCTGCGCCGCGGCTACAGTAAATCCTTGGCCTGCGGCACCATTTGCGCGTCGGGCACGCTCGGCCAGATCATCCCGCCGAGCCTGGTCCTGATCCTGCTGTCCGACATCATGGGCGTGGGCTTGGGCACGCTGTTCGCCGCGGCCATGGTGCCCGGGCTGTTGCTCGCGGCGCTCTATTCGGCTTACATGCTCGGGCTGGGCTGGCTGCGGCCCGACATGGCGCCGGCGATCCCGGCCGCGGAACGGGCGGCGCTGCCGCGGCGCGAACTCGTGGTCAAGGTCTTTGTCGTCGTCCTACCGCCGATTCTGCTCATCGTCGCCGTCTTGGGATCGATCATCGGCGGCATCGCGGCGCCGACCGAGGCCGCCTCCATGGGCGCGTTGGGGAGCGTGCTGGTCGCCTTCATCGCGCGCCGACTGAGCTGGAAGGTGCTGACCGAGACCGTGCAAAACACCCTGCGCATCAGCGCCATGGTGTTCTTCATCCTGATCTGCGCCCAGGCTTTCTCGCTTGCGTTCCGGGGCCTCGACGGCGACGAGCTGATCGAGGCCCTGTTCGCGCTGGTGCCGGGCGGGCCGACCGCCGACATCGTGTTCATGCTGGCGCTGTTGTTCGTGCTCGGCTTCTTCCTGGAATGGATCGAGATCTGCTACATCGTGCTGCCCATGTTCATGCCCGTCTTCGCGGGCACGGACGTGAACATGGCCTGGCTCGCCATGCTGGTGTGCCTGAACCTGCAGACCTCGTTCCTGACACCGCCGGTGGGCTGGGCGCTGTTCTTCCTCAAGGGGGTGGCGCCGCCCGGCGTGACCAGTCGCGACATCTATGTCGGCGTCTTGCCCTTCGTCGCCTTGCAGGTCGGGGCGCTGGTGATGCTGTTCTTCTTCCCCGAGATCGCCACCTGGCTGCCGCGTGCGATCGGCTGGTGACGATGAAGCCGTTGGCGCCGGCCGAACTGCGCTAGCTTGGAACTCCGCCACGACGCCATCGCCGCGCGGGTCGGCGGCGCCCTCGATGACGCCCGAGGAATGACGGACCAGCACGCCGGCGTGGCCCATGATCTCGTCGAAGGGGCCGGCCAACTCGATGTCGTGGCCGGCGTCGGCCAAGGCCTTGACAACCTCCGGCGAAAAGCGGTTCTCGATGCGCAGACTGGCCGTGGTTTCACCCCACGTCCGCCCGAGGAGCCAGCGCGGTGCGCTGACCGCGGCCTGCAGCTCCCGGCCGTAGACCACGTGGCGGGTATATAGCGCGGCCTGGTTCGCCGCCGCCGATGTCTGCCTTCCATATCGTCCACATCGGCAGCTGTTGGCACAAACCGCAAATCCCTCATCCCGCAGTGCTGCGCCCGGCGTTGGCGACAAGGCCGACATCGGCGTGCTCAGAGCAACGCTTTCGCCAGCATCATGTGGCAGCCCTTTTCGCCATCGACCAGTTGGGTAACTCGCACGTCTCCGGCCAGCGAGCACAGCATGTAGGCCTGCTCGCGGCCGAGGCTGGTGCGCCGGCAGATGTGGTCGATCATCTCGCGCACGGCGATTCGCGCCGCCTCGTCGAGATCCTCGTGGAGGCCGATGCTGATCAGGTGGGTCGGGCTTTCGGCGAAGGGGCGGGCGTAGCCGAGATCCTTGCGCACGGTGAGGCGGAAGGTGCCGGTCAGCCCGGTCTCGAGCGCGGTGATGCAGACCTCGCCGTCGCCCTGCACGGCGTGGCCGTCGCCGGCCGAGAACAGCGCGCCTTGGGTGAAGACCGGCAGGTAGAGCGTCGTGCCCGCCTGCAGTTCCTTGTTGTCCATATTGCCGCCGAACTTGCGCGGCTGGATGGAGGCGACGCGGCCCCAGTGCGGCGGCGGTGCGACCGCGATGATGCCGAAGAAGGGCGCGAGCGCGATTTCGGTCCCCCAGGGCAGCCGTGCCGTTTGGCGCTGGATGTCGATTTCCGGATGGATGATTGCGCGGCGGTCGAACTCGTCCGGAAGGGTGCCGCGCAACGGCCGAATCGCCGTGTAGCCCCAGCGGTCGTTCAGGGCGATGTCGAGGAGGTCGATCTGCAGCACGTCGCCGGGTTCGGCGCCCTCGACATGGACCGGCCCGGTCAGCATGTGGGTCGCCGGGCCCGGCTCGCAATTGTGCAGCGCCTCGAGATGACCGGGTTGCACCAGCGAGGGGTCGGGCGGCAGGGCGCTGGCATCCGCCGCCGCCCAGCTGGTCAGGTGCACGGTGTCGCCCGAGGCGACGCGCAACACCGGAGGCAGGGCGGCGTCGTGGTATCCCCAATGGATATTCTGCGGCAGGGCGGGCAGTTCGTGGTGGTGCGACATGGGGTCTCCGTCGGCCAGATGTGAGCTTTCAACAGGTTGTCCATCCAGTCCGGATCGAGGTCAACCGGAGCGGTCTTCGAATTCCGCACCGCGGGCGGCGCCGGGCCGGACCGCCTCGGCGAAAAATCCCGAATGAAGTCTGATCTGTGGCGTCGCAAATCGCGGATCGTCCGGGCCTCGTCGACCCCGACGAGCCGGGAGTAACCGACAACGTCTGCCAAAACGATTGCCGCGATTTTCCGCTGTTCCTGCGTCACGTGCGCCAACCTGTGATACCAAACCTACAAAGAAAGCTAAGGCGCAAGTCGAAGCTTGGCAATTTCGTCTTCTGGCACATGGCCGACCTTCAGCGCCCTGCGGAACTAGGTCCGTTCATGGCCACTTTGCCGACCTTCGGCGCTGAATGTCTGCTCATCGCCGCATTCCAGACCTAGCCCCGACGGGTGCTGAAGGTCGCAGTTTGACCCAAAGCGGAAGTTCGGCCTGTTTGCGATTCCAGCCCGAGGCCAAACTCTAGCGCCTCCCAGTGATCGTCTCGATACGGCCTCGCGCTGACCAGCAACAACCAGTTCGGGCTCTGCTCCGGCGGCGCGCCAAACCTGTTTACGGTGCCCTTTTACCGACTGGTTCTTTGACTGCGCGCGGCGTCGCAGGGGAGACGCCGCGCGTGGCCGCGATCTCGGCCAGCGTGTCCCAGAACACCCCTTCGAGGAAGATGGTAGG
>JAZFZX010000031.1:0-3138 GCA_036444135.1 Kiloniellales bacterium
ATGACCGCGAACATCGAGGTCCGCGATTACCAGAAGAACTACCGCACCGACGTTTGGTTCGTTCCGCGCGACGCCTCGGCGCTGCAACGGCGCAGGGACAAGATTGGAAAGAGCGCGAACCGGAAAACGTTCCGGTATTTGCTGCACGGGGTCCAACGTGTGCGCCTCGAACCCGACGGCCGGCAGGAAGCCAAGCTGCCGCCCGAGCAGTGGACGATCATAAAGGAGCATTTCTACCCTTACGGACCTGCGGAGGCCGGTTGTTCGGTCCTGTCGGACCCGGCTCTTCTTCTTTTTATCGCCTCGGCAGGCGTCCTGACCGGCGAAGGCGAGCGCCTGGATGTGTGCGTGTTCAACAAGCAGACCCTCTATCGCGCCCGGCTGAGCGCCGCGGCTTTGCAGCCTCTCGCGGTCGACTACGCGGAGATCGGGCCAGAGTCCCGGAACGACATCGAGCGCGATATCACCGCACGGAAGATTCGGCTCGAGGCCCGTTCCAGCGGCGCGGGAGACTTCGAACCCGATCCCTTCGAGTTCTTCGAGATGCCCGGCGACATCGAAATCTTCCTGGACGAGTCCTCCCGGATTCCCGTGCAGGTCGTCGGAAACGTGCCCGGTCTCGGCAGGATTGTTTTCACGCTGAGCGAGGTGACTTTGAGCCGGTGACGGGGGGCGGGCGCGGCCCGTGAATTCGGCCCCAGGTTTGCCGATGGGCGTGCGGCGGGGTTTCGCGGCGAGCCCGTGCGGCTGCGCAAGTACTTCGTGGAGAGCGGGTAGGTGCCTCGGTGGCCCCGCACGCGGCGGACCGCGGTCTTGCGCGGTCTTGCGTGGACGGCCGGTCCCGGTTGATCATGAACCTGGCGAGGCCGCTTTCCCGAAGCCCGCTTGGATGAGGCGATGACGGCAAACCTCTCACGCGAACGTTCCCTGGACCCGCGGCAAAGCGCGCTACTCTTCATCGACGTGCAGAACTACTTCGCGCGCCGCGACGGCGGCGGGTTCAGCGGCAAATCGGCGGCGGAGATGGCGGACTGCGCGTATCTCCTCGACCAGCTGGACGGCGTCGCGGTGCCGAACATGCAGCGCCTGCAGGCGGCCTTCCGCACCGCGGGGATCGAGGTGCTCTATACGGTGGTGGAGAACCTGACCCAGGACGGCCGCGATCGCAGCCTCGATTACAAGATCACGGGATTCAACGTGGCCAAGGGGTCGTGGGACGCGCAAGTTCTCGATGCCATCGCGCCGGCCGACGACGAGATCGTCATTCCGAAAACCGCTTCCAGCGTCTTCAACGCCACCAATATCGACTACGTGCTGCGCAATCTGGCCGTCGGCTATCTGGTGATCGCAGGCATTCTGACCGACCAGTGCGTGGAGTCCGCGGTGCGCGACGCCTGCGACAAGGGCTATCTGGTGACCCTGGTGACGGACGCTTGCGCCACCCACAGCCAGGCCCGCCACGACAACGCGCTCGAAGCCATCTCGGGCTACTGCCGGCAGCGCACGACCGAGGCGCTGCTGGAGGAACTGAAAGAGCTGACACGAACGGCCTAGCGCCCGCTGACATCCAACCAATGGCTATCATCGGCCCCAAGCGGGACGGCTTCGCACGCCTAATCCATGCGGCACTCGGTTTCCCGCGGGTCGGCGCCGGTAGGCATCTCAATCGTGCGGTATCTTCAGAATACGGCGCGGAGCGGGCCTATACCAACAATCCTAGATATTGACCGATTTCACCGAGGCGATTTTGGCGCGCCGGCTAGGATCGTTGGTATCACCAGCCGTTGACGCGGTCCCAGTCGTCGATCACGGCGCCGTCCTCGACCACCAGATAGCGTTCGTAGGCGGCGGCGGTCATGCAGGCATGGTTCGGCAGGACGCGGACCTGGCTGCCGACCGGCAGCAGCGCGAATGCCTCTGGGTCGGTCACCGGGACCACCCCGTGCTCCTGGTTGACGGAGCCGACGAAAAGGCCCGGATAGGGCGTCAGGCTCGCCGGGTCGCAGACCTCGCCATAGCCAACCTCGGGGCGCCAGCGCGTCGCGCTCACGTCCTTGGAGAGTGCCAGCGCCCCGGCATCGAGCAGCAGGTGGCCGGCGTGGCGGTTGTGGCCGATCACGGTGGTGAGCACGCTGAGCGCCAGATCGTCCCGCGCACAGGACCCCAACACCAACTGGTCGAGATCGAAAAACATGTAGCAGCCCGGCCGCATCTCGGTGACCCCCGTTAGGTCGTCGGCGTGCACCGCCGTGGGGGTGGAGCCGGCGCTGACCACGGGACACGGCAGGCCCGCGTCCCGCAGGCGCCGGGCCGCCGCCACGACGCCGTCGCGCTCCAGCTCGGCCACCGCCCGGACTTCGGCGATGCTCCCGCAATCGTAGGATTGTCCCGCGTGGGTCAGGACGCCGAGCAGCTCCACCCCCGGCGCGGCGTGGAGCGCCCCGGCGATGTCCAGGAGATCCGGCGAGTCCGGCAGCAGGCCCGCCCGTCGGTCGCCGGTGTCGATTTCGACTAGCACCCGGAAGCTCGCGTCATGGGCCTGGGCGTACTGGGCGATTTCGCCCGCGGCCGTCAGGTTGTCCGTCAGGATCTGGACCCGGGCGCCCTTGTCCTGCAACGCGGCGACGCGGCCGAGGCGCGCCGGCACGATCCCCACCGCGTAGGTGATGTCGCGGAAGCCGTGGTCGAAAAAATATTCCGCCTCCCGCAGCGTCGAGACCGTGATGCCGCCGGACGCGCCTTCGGTCGCCAGTTCCGCCACTTTCGCGGACTTCGCGGTTTTCAGATGGGGACGGAGGGCGACCCCGCGCGCGCTGATCCGCGCCCGCATGGCCTCCAGGTTCGTCAGCAGCCGTCCCCGTTCAAGGAGCAGGGCCGGCGTCGGCAAGTCGGCCAGGTGCAGGCTCATCTTCCTCCCTCGCTTTAACGTCTGCGCTAGGCAGTGTCGGCCGCGCGAAACCGCGGCGGCTGTTTGAATTTTCGCCCTGCCAGTCTAGAGCATTTTCCGACCGGATTGAACCATTTGACCGGGATGATTTTGTGTCGTGGCCAGGCGCACTTCGCATGGCGATGCGGTGCCATCGGCAAAGAAGCGCAACGCCGCCACGGCTCAAAAACACCCGGCCTTCGGTGGGGCGG
>JAZFZX010000032.1:0-4309 GCA_036444135.1 Kiloniellales bacterium
CCACCATGTCGATCATGCCGTGTTCCAGCAGGTATTCGGAGCGCTGAAAGCCCTCGGGCAGGGTTTCGCGGATGGTTTCCTCGATCACGCGGGCGCCGGCGAAGCCGATCACGGCGCCCGGCTCGGCGATCGCGATGTCGCCCAGCATGGCGAACGAGGCGGAAACGCCGCCGGTGGTGGGGTCGGTCAGCAGAACCAGATAGGGCAGGCCGGCTTCCTTCACCAGGTCCACGGCAATCACGGTTCGCGGCATCTGCATCAGCGACAGGATGCCCTCCTGCATGCGCGCGCCACCCGAGGACGGCACCACCAAGAGCGCGGCCTCCTGCAGCACCGCCAGGCGGGCAGCGGCGAGCAGCGCCTCGCCCACCGCGACGCCCATGGAACCGCCCATGAAGGCGAAGTTGAAGACTGCGGCGACGAGCGGCTTGCCGCCGATGGTGCCATGGGCGACCAGAAGCGCGTCGCCCTCCCCGGTCTTCGCCTGAGCCTCCTTGAGGCGCTCGGAGTAGCGTCGGCGGTCGCGGAACTTGAGCGGGTCGTTCGGCACCTCCGGCAGCTCGATGCGGTCGTACTTGCCGTCGTCGAACAGCAGGGCGAGGCGTTCCTTGGGTCCGATCCGCATGTGATGGCCGCAGTGGGGGCACACCTTGTGGTTGGCCTCCAGCTCGCGGTGGAAGATCATCGCGCCGCAGGACTCGCACTTCTCCCAAAGGTTCTCGGGCACCTCGGCTTTCTGAACCAGGGCCCGGATCTTCGGGCGGACGAAGTTGGAGATCCAGTTCATGTGCTGCGCGGTTCCTAACGATCCTCTGTAGACCCGGCCTAACGGCGCGTCCCGCGCACAGCTTGTGCCAGCTCGGCGACGAAGCCCAGGACATCGTCCGGCAAATCGGGTGTGGGTCGGCCGTCAGCGTCCAGTTTGGACTTGATGCGGTTAACCAAAGCGGAACCCACCACCGCGGCCTCGGCCACGTGGCCGATGTCGGCAGCCTGCTCGGGCGTTTTGATGCCAAAGCCCACGGCGATCGGCAGGTCGGTCAGGCCCTTCAAAAAATCGACGTGCCGGCGCACCTCCTCCGCGGCCGCGGAGCGGGTGCCCGTGATCCCGGTGATCGAGACATAATAGAGAAATCCGCTGGTGTTGGAGAGCACCTTGGCCGCCCGCTTTTCATCGGTGGTCGGGGTGGCCAGGCGGATGAAGTTGACCCCGGCGGCCAGTGCCGGCAGGCACAGCTCCTCGTCCTCCTCGGGCGGCAGGTCGACGATGATCAAGCCGTCGACGCCGGCGGCCTTCACGTCGCCGAGGAAAGCCTCCACACCGTAGTTGTGGATCGGGTTGTAGTAGCCCATCAGAACCACCGGCGTCTCGCCGTCCCGCTCCCGAAACGCCGTCACGGATTCCAAAATCTCGCGCAGCTTGATGCCGCCCTTGAGGGCCCGTTGTCCCGCCTCCTGAATGGCCGGCCCATCGGCCATGGGGTCCGTGAAGGGCATGCCGACCTCGATCAGGTCGGCGCCGGCTGCGGGCAGCCCCTCGAAGATTCGCCGCCAGGTTTCGCGGTCGGGGTCGCCCGCCATCAGGTAGGTGACGAGCCCGGCCCGGCCGTCCGCGGCGAGCGCGGCGAAGCGCTGCCGGATGCGCCCGGAATCGGGGCTGCGGGCGGCCGCGCGGGCTGCTACGGCAGCGTCGCTCATAGACTGACCCCCAGCGCATCGGCGACCGTGAAGACATCCTTGTCGCCGCGGCCGCACAGGTTCATGACCAGCAGATGATCGCGCGGCAGCTCCGGCGCGATCCTGGAGACATGCGCCAGGGCATGGGCCGGCTCGAGCGCCGGGATGATGCCTTCCATCTGCGAGCAGAGCTGGAAGGCCTCGAGCGCCTCCTGATCTGTCGCCGAGACGTACTCCACCCGGCCCACCTCGTGCAGCCAGGAGTGTTCGGGGCCGATGCCCGGATAATCGAGGCCCGCCGATATGGAGTGGGCCTCCTGGATCTGGCCGTCGTCGTCCTGCAGCAGGTAGGTGCGGTTGCCGTGCAGCACGCCCGGTCGCCCGCCGCTGAGCGAGGCCGCATGGGCGCCCGTCTCGATGCCGTGGCCGGCCGCCTCGACCCCGATGATGCGGATGTCCTGCTCGTCGAGGAAAGGATGGAACAGGCCCATGGCGTTGGAACCGCCGCCGATGCAGGCGACCAAGGTGTCGGGCAGCCGCCCCTCGGCGGCCATGATCTGCTCGCGGACCTCGCGGCCGATCACCGACTGGAACTCCCGCACCATGGCCGGGTAGGGGTGCGGGCCGGCCACGGTGCCGATAATGTAGAAGGTGTTTTCGACGTTGGCGACCCAGTCTCTCAGGGCCTCGTTCATGGCGTCCTTCAAGGTGCGTGAGCCGCTGGCGACCGGTACGACCTCGGCGCCCAAAAGCTTCATGCGGAAGACGTTCGGCGCCTGGCGCTCGATGTCGGTCTCGCCCATGTAGACGACGCACGGCAAGTCGAACAGCGCGCAGACGGTGGCGGTCGCGACGCCGTGCTGGCCGGCGCCCGTCTCGGCGATGATGCGGGTTTTGCCCATGCGCCGGGCGAGCAGGATCTGGCCAATGGTGTTGTTGATCTTGTGCGCGCCGGTGTGGTTGAGCTCGTCGCGCTTGAAGTAGATCTTGGCGCCCCGGTCACCCTGGGCGAAATGCTCGCTCAGGCGCTGGGCGAAGTAGAGCGGGCTCGGGCGACCGACATAGTGCTCGGCGTAATAGTCGATCTCCGCCTGGAAGGCCGGGTCGTTCCGCGCCTCATTGTAGGCGTGCTCCACCTCCAGGATGAGGGGCATCAGCGTCTCGGCGACGAAGCGGCCGCCGAAGATGCCGAAATGGCCGCGCTCGTCCGGTCCGGCCCGATAGGTGTTGAGCGGTTCCATCGCGTTCCGATCGGTGGTTTACGGTGTCAGCGGACTCTGCCGGATTTGGCGCGTGGCCGCAATGGCGCGGGCCGCTGGGCAGACCGGTATGGCGTGAGATTAGAGCGCCTTGGCGGCGGCCAGGAACGCGGCGATCTTGGCGGCGCTCTTGACCCCGGGCCGGTCCTCCACTCCCGAGGAGACATCGACCTGCCGGGCGCCGCTGATGCGCACCGCCTCGGCCAGGTTATCGGCGTCGAGCCCGCCGGACAGCATCCACGGCTTGGGCCAGGTCCGGCCGGCCAGCAGTTGCCAGTCGAACGACAGGGCATTGCCGCCGGGCAGCGCCCCTTTCAGGCTCTTGGGCGCCTTGGCGTCGAACAGAAAACAGTCCACGATCGGTCCATAGGCGGCGGCCTCGTCGAGGTCTTCTGCTCGGGCCACCTTGATGGCCTTGATGACGGGCCGGCCAAAGCGGGCGCGGATCTCGGCCACCCGGCGCGGCGCTTCCTGCCCATGCAGCTGCAAAAGGTCGAGCGGCACCCGCGCCAGGGTGGTTTCCAGGAGCGCGTCGTCCGGATCGACGAACAGGCCGACGCGCTTGACGCCGGGCGGTGCGCGGTCCGCCAAGGCCGCGGCCTGATCCGTCGTCACCGCACGCGGCGAGGGCGGATAGAAATTCAGCCCGAACAGGGCCGCGCCGCCCTTGACGGCAGCCTCCAGCGCCTCGGGCGTATTGATCCCGCAGATTTTGGCTTCGACCGACATGCCGGGACTGTAGCGATTGAGACCGGCGACCGCAGCCCCTTTTCAGGGGGCCGGACAGCAACCGGGGCCGAGGCGCAGGGGCGCCTTAGTCGCCGTCTTCGGGTTTCACCTTGGCCGATTTGTCTTTTTTCTTCTTGCCTTCACCCTTGGCCTTGTCCTCGGCCTTGTCCTTGGTCTGGCCCTGCTCGGCGCCGGAGGTGGATTTTTCTTCCTTCTTGCCCCGCTCAAATTGGTTGTTGGCGTTGCTCACGCATTCGTCCCGCTCCTTGGCCACTGCATGCTTTTTGCATTCCTGCAATGCGGCTTTGTGGTCCTTGTCGGCACCGGCGCGGCTCTCTGTGGGGAGAGCGATGGCCGCAGCGAGCAGAAGCCA
This sequence comes from Kiloniellales bacterium, assembly GCA_036444135.1. Taxonomy (GTDB): domain Bacteria; phylum Pseudomonadota; class Alphaproteobacteria; order Kiloniellales; family JAKSDN01; genus JAZFZX01. The sequence goes on from JAZFZX010000032.1 coordinate 4,039, forward strand.
GAATGAGACGGCAACGGCGGTGCGCAATGATCCTGTCATGGCAAGCTCCTCGTTCGAAATTCTCACTGCATTGAACCAACCGTTCGGCCGCGCGATTTGCGGCTCCAATAGAGCCGCCGCGCCAACGCGATCCGTGCCCTTTGAACCCTTCGGTTCAATGTGTCACGTGCAGGATCGGGTCGAGCCCGGAGAAGACCGGCTCGAGCGCCACGCCGAGCGCATCGCCGAACTTGCTCACCGCGATGTAGACCGTGATCGTGAACACCGCCTC
>JAZFZX010000033.1:0-5697 GCA_036444135.1 Kiloniellales bacterium
GGCGATGAAGGTTCCGATGCTGCCACCGATCACCAGGCCCGCGAATATGGTGATCAGATTGAGATCGAGCCGCGGCAGCACGATCAGCGTGGTGACGATGGCGATGGCCATGCCGACCATGCCGAAGAGGTTGCCGCGGCGGCTGGTCTCCGGATGCGACAGGCCCTTCAGGGCCATGATGAAGCAGACCGCGGCGACCAGATAGAAGAGGGCAGCGAAATTGGCGTCCATGGCTGTCCCCCGGGCCTAGCGCTTTTTCTTCTTGAACATGGACAGCATCCGGTAGGTCACCAGGAATCCGCCGAAGATGTTGACGCTGGCCAGCGTGATGGCGAGGAAGCCCATAATGTCGCTGACCGCGCTGCCGCCGGCACCGGCGGCGATCAGCCCGCCCACGATGATGACCGAGGAAATGGCGTTGGTGACGCTCATCAGCGGCGAGTGCAAGGCGGGCGTCACGCTCCAGACCACGTGGTAGCCCACGTAGACCGCCAGGACCAGTACGGTGAGCCCGATCACGAGCGGCGACAGGCCCCCCGCTTGCTCGGCCATCTGGGCCGAGGTCTGCGCGATCTCCTGCGCCAGGCCGGCCAGACCCTCGGACAGCTCCTGCGCCTGGCCGGACAGGTCGCTCGCGCGTGTCGACAGCGCTTCACTCGCCATGGCGTTCGCCCTCCTCGGCAGTGCCCTCGGCCACCGCCTCTTCCTCGCTGTCTTCCGCTTCGCCCTGTTCCGGTCCGGCCTCGGCCGGTTCGGGCTCGGCCGGTTCGGGCTCGGCCGGCTTGAGGGCCGGATGAACCACCCGTCCGTCGCGCGCGACCAGCGTGCCCGCGATGATCTCGTCGTCGGTGTCGATGACCAGCGACCCGCTTTCCTTGTCGATCATGAGCTGCAGGAAATTGAGGACGTTGCGCGCATAGAGCTGGCTGGTGTCGGCCGCCAGGCGGCTCGGGACGTTGAAGTGGGCGACGATCTTGACACCGTGCGTGGCCGTCACCTTGCCGGGCACGCTGAGTTCGCAGTTGCCGCCGGTCTCGACCGCCAGATCCACGATCACCGAGCCGGGCTTCATCGATTTGACCATGTCGGCGGAGACCAGCTTCGGCGCGGGGCGTCCCGGTATGGCCGCGGTGGTGATCACCACGTCCATCTTGGGGATCGTTTCGGCGATGAGGGCGGCCTGCTTCTGCTTGTAGGCGTCGGACATCTCCTTGGCGTAGCCGCCGGCGGTCTCGGCCTGCTTGAACTCCTCGTCCTCGACCGCCACGAACTTGGCCCCGAGCGACTGCACCTGCTCCTTGGCGGCGGGGCGCACGTCGGTCGCATGGACGATCGCGCCTAGGCGCCGCGCCGTGGCGATCGCCTGCAAACCGGCAACGCCGGCGCCCATGACCATGACGTTGGCCGGATTGATGCGGCCCGCTGCGGTCATCATCATGGGAAACGCCCTGCCGAACTCGGCCGCGGCATCGAGAACCGCCTTGTAGCCCGCCAGATTGGCCTGGCTGGACAAGACATCCATCGACTGCGCACGGGTCACCCGCGGCATGAGGTCCACGGCGAAGGCCGTCAGCCCCGCCTTGGCGATCGCCTCGATCTCGTCACGGGCGCGAAGCGCGTCCAAATGCGCGATCAGGACCGTGCCCTTGGCCAGGAGCCCGAGCTCGTCGTCCGGGCCACCGATCTGCGGTCCCTGCGCCTTGAGCACCACGTCGGCGCCGGCGAGCGTGGCCTGTGCGTCCTTGGCGATGACGGCGCCGGCGTCCTCGAAAGCCGCATCGGTCACGTCCGCACCGATGCCCGCGCCCTTCTCGACCACGACTTCACAGCCGAGGCCGACCATTTTCTTCACGGTCTCGGGCGAGGCGGCGACCCGGGCCTCGTGGGCGCGCCTTTCCTTGGGAATGGCGATCTTCATGCGTGTGCCAACCCCACCAATTCCAGTGTTTCGGATGGCCCCCCAAGGGCGATCGAGCCAAAAATGGCGCGTCGCATCGCATTTGCCAAGGATTTAAGGCCCGGACCTTGTCTGGTCGACATGGCCTTGGCGAAGACGGGGCGCCGAGCGCAGTCGACCCACCGGTCCTATTCCCCGAATAGGCGCCGCGCGTCAGGCCGCGGGCGGTACCCCGGCAGCTTTGATCGCCGCCATCTGGCGCTTGGCGAGTTTCTTCTCGTCGAAATCGTCGATCAGGTCATGAAACAGCCGGTGCCAGTTGACGTTGGCCTTGAGGTGCATGAAGACCGAACCCAGGCCGATCGCCGCCCGGTCCATCAGCACGAACTCGCGGGGCGGCTTGACTCCGCCCAAACGGCGCAGCTCCTCGTGCACGCTGTTCACCACGCGGGCGCCGTAAAAGCTGCTCTCGCCCTCGAGGATCGGCTGTTCGCGATCGTCCAGCAGCGGCGCGTAGAGGAAGCGCGCCCAGATGTTGAGCGCATCCAGCAACTCCCGGCCCAAGTCGTGGAACCCCCAGGTTTCGTACGCGTACACCGCGAGCGCCTCGTCGCCGTCCCGTAGCGCCCGGTAGAGGTCGATCACGGCGCGCACGAAATGCGGCTGGAAGACACGGATACAGCCGAAATCCATCAGGTTGACCGTACCGTCCTCGCACAGGGTGTAGTTGCCCAGGTGCGGGTCTCCGTGGATCACGCCGTAGTCGTAGAAGGGCACGTACCAGGCCCGGAACATGTCGAGCGCCACCCGGTTGCGCAGCTCTTGATCTTCGTGCTCCGCAACGAACGTCAAAAGCGGCGCGCCTTCCAGCCAGGTCATGGTCAACAAGCGGTCGGTGCAAAGATCGCCGAGCGGTTCGGGAATGCGCACGCCGGCTTCGTCCTTCAGCATGGCGCGATAGAGGCGCAAGTGCCCGGCCTCGCGCTCATAGTCCAGCTCCTCGCGCAGGCGCGCGGACAGTTCCTGGTAGACATCGGAGGGATCGATCGCCTTGTCGTAGCGGCGGTAGATGGCAAACGCGAGCTTGAGCTGCTGCAGATCGGCTTCGACCGCCGACAGCATATCGGGATATTGCAGCTTGCAGGCCAAGGTCCGGCCGTCGTGGGAGACCGCGCGATGGACCTGGCCGAGCGACGCGGCGGCGGCGGCCTCGCGTTCAAAACTCTCGAAACGGCGCTGCCAGTCGGCGCCCAACTCGGTACGCATACGCCGCCGCACGAAATGCCACCCCATCGGCGGCGCATTCGCTTGCAACTGGCGCAGCGCTTCGGCGTATTCTCGCGGCAAGGCATCGGGGATCGTGGCCAGGATCTGCGCGGCCTTCATGAGTGGGCCCTTGAGGCCGCCCAGGGCCAAACGCAGGTCCTCCGAGTGCCGGCCGCGATCGAGCGCGATACCCAGCACGCGGGCGCCGACCACCTGGGCCGCGAGCCCGCCCACCCGGCTGCCGACCTGGGTGATGCGGCGCACGCGCCCGCCGAAGGTCGATTCTTCCCGCCCGAAATCCCGATCGGTCATGAGCGAAAAATGGGCCCAGTAAAGCGTCTTGTCCAGTAAACCCGGCGCTATCAGCGCTCGGGGCGATAGGGCGAGATGTCGAAACCGGAATCTCGCCCGGCAACCAGATCCGCCACGATGCGGCCGGTCAGCGGCCCTTGGGTCATGCCCAAATGACCGTGGCCAAAGGCCAGATAGACATCGGCGTAGCGGGGCGACGGGCCGATCACCGGCAGCGAATCCGGCAACGACGGGCGGAAGCCGAGCCAGGCGCTCCGCTCCTCGGCCACCAGCCCCGGCAGCATGCGTTTGGCCGCCGGCAGCAAGGCGCGCACCCGGTGGAAGTCCGGCGGCGCCGCCAGCCCGGCGAACTCCACCTGACCGCACAGCCGAATTCCGTCCCGCATGGGCGAGAGGGTGAAGCCCTGCTCGCCATGAACGCACGGGCGGCTCAGCCCCGGCTCCGCCGGCGGCAGCATGAGGTGATAGCCGCGTTCGGTATCCAACGGCACGCGGGCGCCAAGCTGCTTTGCCAGGCCGCGCGACCAGGCGCCGGCGGCCAGCACCACGACATCAGCCTCGATCGTTCCACCGCCCGCCGCCATGAGACGATAGGGCCGCGCGCCTAAGCGAAACCCCGTTACCTCTTCGGTCTGCAATTGTCCGCCGCGGGCCACGAAATCCCCCGCCAGCGCCCGCACGACACCGCCGGGGTCGGCGACGAAGAGCCCCTCGGACTGGAAGAAACCATGCTTGAAGATGGGCGCCAGGCCCGGCTCGAGCTGCCGCAGCTCGTCGGCGTCGAGCACGTCGAAGCGCAGGCCGCGGTGGGCCATGAGGTCACGTTCGCCCTGGCTGGCTGCGAAACCGGCGTCGGTTTCATAGACCTTGAGCCAGCCGACGGGATGCAAAAGCTCGGCCACCCCGGCCTGCTGGGCGAGCGATCGCCACGGGGCTTCGACCTGCCGGTTGAGGGCGGCCAGCGCATCGGCAATCCGTTCGACCCGCGCCGGGCGGCTGGCCTGTATGAGACGCACCAGCCAAGGCGCGATCCACGGCAAATAGCGCCAACGCACGACCAGCGGACCCTGCGGGTCCAACAGCATGCGCGGCACACGGCGCAGCATGCCGGGAAGCACCAGCGGCGCGCACGAGGTGGTGACCACGCCGCCGGCATTGCCGAAGGAGGTGCCCGCTGCGGGCCCCTCGCGGTCGATCAGTGTAACCCGGTGGCCGTCGCGCTGCAGGAACAGCGCCGCCGAGACGCCGACGATCCCGGCGCCGATCACGGCGACGGTTTTGGGCGCTGTGCCCGCCTTGGGTGATACAGCGCTATCCATGCTGGTCTTGCCGTGATTCCGCCATACGCAATTACCCCACCAGGGTCACCGCCTGACCCGGATCAACGCGAAAAAGGCGCCTGAGCATTCCGGTCTGTGAATTACCAGAGGGCTTCGGTTGCCCGAAATCGGATTGTTTTATTCGCCGCTGCAGGGCCACTCGGCTGGTCGTTCCAGACCCGCCGGCAGCTTGGTTTCGGCGTCACCGCAGGAGATATCGAGCTGGTTCTGGTTTAGCCCTAGAGTCTGGGACAGATCGGCCCCCTCGACCCGCGTGAGATAGGTATAGGACCCCGTAAAGTCCACGCCCTCCAGGTTCGCCTCGGTGAGATCGGCCCTGGCGATGTTGGCGAAGCGCAGGCTGGCGCCGGTAAGATCGGCTTTGCTCAGGACGGCGCGTCCCAATTCCGTCTTCGAAAGATCCGCCCGCGCCAAATTGGCGCCGGTCAAGTTCGCCCGGGGCAGCTCTGCCTTTGTGAGATTGGCGCCGGCCAGGTTGGCCTCTTTGAAATTGGCGCGCCCGGCCTGCACCTTGGTCAAGTTCGCGCCTTGCAGGTCGGCCTCCTGCAGCCGGGTCCGCTCCAGGTCCGATTCCGCGAGATTGGCGCCGGCCAGGTTGGCTTCCATCAGATCACTGCTGCTCAGGTTGGTCCGCTCGAGGCGCCCGCCGCTCAAATCCTCTCCGCGCAGGACGAGCCGCATCTTTTGGCATTTGGTCCAATCGACGCCGGGGCCTGGACGGTCGCTGCATCCACCCTGCGCCGCGAACGGCGTTACAGCCAGCACCATCAAAGCCAATACAGGCAGACGCAGGAACCAACAGATTCGGATCACAGATGGCATGTCTAAAACCCCCGCTACTATAAGGACATAAGGTTGGATCTCAGATTTCCAAGGGCACCC
>JAZFZX010000034.1:0-4984 GCA_036444135.1 Kiloniellales bacterium
GCCGGCCATCGTCCGAGACGGCCAGGCTGAAATGGTTGGCGATCCCCTCGTTGAAGCCGAAACGCGCGGCCCAACGGAAGGCAGCGGCCAGGTCCCGCCGTGCTTCGTCGAGCGCCGCGCCCTCTTCGCCGCTGCCGCCGAACGCGTGAACGTTGCTCTCGCTCATGGCTCAGACATCCTTCAAGTCAGGCCGTAGCGGTCTTCGGCCGCAATCGTTCTTCCGGCGTCGCGGCGGGCCGTCAACGCCGGGAGAGTTTCAAGCTAACCGACCTGTGCGCCGTGCCGCAAACGAGAAAACATTGCGTGTTGCATTAGTTTCACTAATATCCGATTTGACCAAAGAGGCCGGAACATTCGAGAGACCATACCATGCGCGACCGCCTGCCGCCCCTGCAATGGCTGCGGTCCTTCGAGGCCGCCGCGCGGCACCTGAGCTTCACCGTCGCAGCCGCGGAGATCGGCATCACCCAGTCGGCCGTCAGCCAGCAGGTCAAGGCGCTGGAGCAGTTCCTCGGCGAGGCGCTGTTCCTGCGCCGCCCGCGGGCCCTGCACCTGACCGATGCGGGGCGCAATTATCTGCCGACGGTGCGCGAGGCCTTCGGCGTGCTGGCCCGGGGCACGGCCGTATTCCTCGGCCACGACCCGGACGGCGTCGTCGAGATCAAGGCCAATACCGCCTTCTCGGTGCTGTGGCTGGCGCCGCGGCTGCACACCTTCATCGCCGCCCATCCGGGCGTCGAGGTCAACCTCTCGACCGCCATGTGGGAGTCCGACTTCACCGGCGGCCACGGCAGCGTCGAGGTCCGCTTCGGCCGTGGGGAATGGGGCAGCGAGGTGGGCGAGCTCCTGACCCGGGCCGTCCTCATGCCGGTGGCGGCGCCGGAGGTGGCCCGGCGCATCGCGGGCATCGACGATCTGCGCCGGGAAACCCTTCTGCACATCGGACCGCTGATCGATGATTGGGAGCGGTGGCTGGAGGCGGCGGGCGCGCCGCATTTGGAGGGTCGCGAGAACCATCGCTTCAACACCTACATTCTCACCTTGGACCTGGCCCGCCGCGGCCAAGGGGTCGCCTGCGCCCACAGCTTCCTGGCCGAGGACATGATCCGAAGCGGCGCGCTGGTGCCGCCCTTCGAGACCGCGGTGCCCGCGCGAGAAGGCTACTACCTGCTCGGCCCCAGGCACGGCGAGACGAGCCGGGCGGCGCGCGCCTTTTGCGACTGGCTGAGGGCGCAGTTCGTACCTCCGTCAGACCAACGAATATCTTGATATTTCGTCTCAGGAATCTGATTTAATATACTGATAAAATTGATATATTATGGGCATAGAGCTCGCCAATTGGCTAGCGCACCACCATGTCGTTGAAGCCGCTGGGGCGTTCGAGGGCGGCCTGCAGGGCGGCCATCGCCGCCGGGTGGAAATCGCTCTCCGGCCGCGGTTCCAGCAGATAGTTTCCGAACCGGTCCTCACCGCGTACCAGCATGGCCGAATCCGGCGCCATGGTCTGCACCGTGTCCGGACGGATGTAGCGCATCACGAAACCGACCCGGTCATAGCCGGCTTTGTTGGGCATGCCGCCGTGGATCAGATCGCCGTGGTGGAGCGACGCCTGGCCGGGCTGCAAAACCACGTCGATGGCCCGCTCCGCCGGCACCTGCCAATCAACCTCGTGGCCGTCGGAGAGAATGTTGTCCGGGTCGAAGGTTGAGCGATGCGCCAGCGGACCCAGCCTGTGTGTTCCGGGAATGACCCTCATGGCGCCGCTTTCCACCGTGCTCGGCGTCAACGCCAACCACACGCTGACGACGTTGCCGGTCGGCTCCAGAAACCACAGCGGGGCGTCCTGGTGCCAGCCGACGAAGCGGCCCGCACCGGCATCCTTCATGAAGAAATCCGCCGACCACAGCAGAAGGTCGGAACCCAGCACCCTCTCCACCGCATCGAGGATGGCCGGGTGGCGCACGACCCCGTCGAGCCAAGTGGAGATCAGGTGGGGCTTGATGAAGGTCTCGTGCCCGCGCCGGGCGACCGCCTCGGTCTGGAAGGCGTCGTAGCGCGCCTTGAGGCCGCGCGCCTCGTCGGCCGCATACACCTCGATTGGAAAGGCGATTCCTTGGTCGCCGAAATCCTCAAGATCGATCGCCGCTGATCCGGACATGGTCTCGTCTCCAATCCCAATACCTTGGCCCGTAACGTTGGAACCTCAGCACCCTTTGGCGGGCCTGCCGCCCCCAGCCTCGCCATCTGACCCGGCCTTTCGCACGATGGCATCGAGGTCCACGCCAACCGATCGGCCGGTGGCCATGAGTTGCTCCCAGACCGGGTCGGGTACGGGAATACCCTCGGTGCAGCGGCGCTTGGCGGCGCGCCGTTCCGGCTCGCCGGGCAGCAGCACCTCGTCGAAGCCCGCGGCGGGCGGTACGTCCTTGACGAACTGCAGATAGGTCTCGGCGGTCTCCGCATAGGCGGCGGGCGGGCGGAAGGCGCCCAGGTTCACCGCGACGACGAACCAGTTGAATTCCGGCGGCGCCGCCAGCGCGGCATCGCCGATCAGCTCTGCGATCAGGCCGAGGCCATAGCCCTTGTGCCCGGCCGCCGGCCGATGCATGCCGCCGTCGAAGAACGCTTCGGGATCGGTGGTCGGCTGGCCGTGCTTGTCGAGAATCCAATCCTCGGGCACTGCCCTGCCCTCTGCCCGGTGGACCGCGATCTTGCCGTCGGCGACGGTGCTGGTGGCGAAATCGACCACCACCGGGCCGAACCGGCCGCCCGGCATGGCGAGGGCATAGGGGTTGGTGCTCATGATCGGCTTGGTGCCGCCGAACGGCACCACGTTGCTCCAAATGCGGTGGGCGCCGCCGCCCATGATCATGGCGAACAGGCCCTGGCGCGCCGCGGCCTCGGCGAAATAGCCGATCCGTCCGGTGTGGCTGCACTCGGTCAAGCCGACGCAGGCCGCGCCCTGGTCCTGCGCGGTCTCGACCGCCAGCTCGGTGGCCCGGCTCAGGGCATAGATGCCGAACCCCTTGTTGCCGCGGACCAGGGCCGCGCTCGGCGCCTTGTGCTCGATCTCGGGCCGCGCGGCGGGTTCGATCGCGCCCTTCTCGACCTCTTCGAGATACCAGGGCAGCTGCATCACGCCGTGCGAGTCGACGCCCTTCAGGTTGCTCTCCACCAGCGAGCCGGCGACCACGCCGGCGATATCCTCCGGCGTGCCGGCCGCCGCGAGCAGCGCCCGCGCCGTCCGGTCCAACTGATCCACAGAGAAATGGGGCATGTGCAAACGCCGTCCTTCGATGCGCGCCCTTGGCTGAAGCGCTAGCCCTTGGCGAAGCGGCTTTCTTCCTTGGTGATGACCTGCAATAGAGCGGGCCGGCCGGCCTCGGTCTCCGCGATGCAGCGCGCGAGCGCCGGTTTCAGGTCGGCCGCCTTCTCGACCTGCTCGGCATAGCCGCCCAGCGCACTGGCAACGCCGGCGTAGTCGCCCGTCAGCACATGGATGTCGTGCTTTTCCGAGGCGATCGGCAGATATCCCGTATAGCCGCCCATGACGCTGTTCTTGAGCACGATCGTCAGGATCGGCAGTCCGCAGCGCACCGCGGTTTCGATTTCGGTGCCGATCATGCCGAAGGCGGCGTCGCCCATGACGTTGACGCACAGCCGGTCCGGCCGCGCCAGTTTGGCCCCCAGCATGAGACCCATCCCCAGGCCCAGTTGTGTGGTCTTGCCCCAGCCCACATAGCCATGCGGCACGATGGCCTCGTAGAAGGGGACCATCTCGTCGCGCGGGCTGCCGGCATCGTGCGTGACGATGGTCTTGGCGCGGTCCACGGCGTGCATCAGATCCCAGACCACGCGGTAGGGATTGATCGGCTCCTCGTCCGAGGTCAATAGCGGCATCCAGCTCTCGAGAAAGTTTTGCTTCACCGCCCGGATCTCTTTCGCTGTCTCCTCGTCGCCGCGGCGGCCGCCCGCGCCCAACCGCTCGGTTGCCTCGCCGATCATCGTCCGCAGCGCCGCCTTGGCATCGCCGATGGCGCCGAACCAGACGGGATAGTCCTTGGCGATGTCCGCTTCGCTGTTGGTGATCTGGGCGATCGCCTTGCCGGCCGGAATCGGCGTGATGTAGTCGGAGCGGGTGAAGCTGGTGCCAATACCGAAGACAAGGTCGGCCTTGGCCAGGAAATGATCCACCGTGGCGGGCCGGGAGGCGCCGCCGGCACCCAGCGCCAGGGGATGATCTTCGCGAAAGGCGCTCTTGCCGTTCAGCGTCGTCATGACCGGGATTTGCAGAAGTTCGGCCAGCGCGCGCAGCTCGTCCCAGGCCTGGGCGTAGAAGATGCCCTGGCCGGCCACGATCACCGGTCGCTGCGCGCCCAAGAGCGCGTCGACGACCTCGCGCACGTCCTGGGGATCGGGCTGCGGCGCGGAGCGGCGGGCCGGCCGGTAGGCGGCGAGTGCCGCGTCATCGATACAGTCGCCGTTCAGCAGGTCGATCGGCGTCTCGATCATCACTGGACCGGGCCGGCCGCTGCGCAGCTCTGTAAAGGCGTGCTGCAGCATTTGCGGCAGACGCCCCGGATCGACGACGGTCTCACCCCACTTGGTGATGCCGCGCAGGTTGCGGGACGCCACGAAGTTGGGCGAAACGTCCAGCTGGTCGAGCGGAAAGCCGGTCGGCAGGTAAAGCACCGGGCTGTTGTCGGCGTAGCACTGGGCCACGCCGCCAAAGGCGTTTTCGGAACCCGGCCCGTACTGTACCGTCGCGACGCCGATCTTGCGGCCGTCGTTGATCCGGCTGTAGCCGTCGGCGATATGCAGCGCAGTCCGTTCGGTGCGGGCCAGGACCGGGCGAATCCCGACGGCGGCCGCGGAATCGATGATCTCGCTGTGCGGAAAACATGCGATGTCCTCCACGCCCTCCAGCTGGAGAACCTTGGCAATGAGGTCACTCGCTTTCACCGCCGTCCCCCTCCATCGAGAT
>JAZFZX010000035.1:0-6984 GCA_036444135.1 Kiloniellales bacterium
TCAGAACCACCTCGGGCTTCAAGAGCGCGCGGTGTTTCTCCAAAAGCGGTCCGAAGTTGGTGACGAACTGCGCCGCGCGCAGAGTCTCGAAGATATGAACGGCGTCATGGAGGTCCGGACACGCCTCCTCCACCCGAGCCCCCAAATCTTCGAACCGCTTAGCGGCCCCGGCACAGATATCACCAACCTCTTTCGCCACCGGCACCACCCCAAGATCACGGCTGAAGGCCACGCGCTTCGGTGCCACCGGGGCCTCGAGCGCTGCCGAGAACGGCTCCGCCGGCGCCGGCATCGATACCGGATCCACCGGATGATGACCGACCTGCGCGTCGAACATGAGCGCCAGATCGGCGACGTTACGCGCCATCGGGCCTTCGACGCTGAAGGTCCCGAAGGGGTGGGTGCGCGGGCCCCGCGCCACCCGGCCGGGGCTCGGCCGCATCCCCACGACCGAGCAAAAGCTCGCCGGATTGCGGAGCGACCCGCCGAGATCGGAACCGGTCGCAAGCCATACCTCTCCCGTCGCCAGCGCCACCGCCGAGCCTCCCGACGAGCCGCCACAGCTGAGGGCCGTATTCCATGGGTTGCGGGTCTTGCCGAATACTTCGTTGAAGGTCTGGGCCCCGGCGCCAAGTTCCGAAGCGTTCGCCTTGGCGATGACGATGGCGCCATGCGCCTCGAGAGTCTCGACCACCACATCGGAGCGTGCCGGCACACGATCGGCGTAGACCGGCGAGGCCTTGGTAGAGCGCACGCCGGCGACATCGACCAGTTCCTTGACCGCGATCGGCAGACCGCCGAGCCAGGGGCCGTTTCCCTCCGGCGGGCCGTTTTCCATGATGCGCCGGGCATGGGCGCGGGCACGATCGGGGCAAAGGGTCGGAAGCGCGTTGACGGCGCCGTCAACCTCACCGATGCGCGCAAGCGCGGCGTCGACCATCTCGAGCGGCGAAACATCGCCCGAATTGAGCCGCTTGACCGCTTCGGTCGCACTAAGGCGTGTAAGTTCCCCGCCCATGCCGCCGCCTTCCCTGTTTAAAAAGTGCCGCAAAGCGTGGCACGCGAGACCAAGGCCGGTCAAGGAGCATCCGGCCCCCATCATAAGGCGCGTAAATGAGGCTATTTTTAGCCGTTATCGGACCGTGTCGCCGGAAGATTCCTTCCCGCTGCCGAGGTGGACAGGTAGTATGGTAGACAGGTAGTATGAAGGCTTCCCGGGCGAATCGCCCGGGCCAAAAAATGAATCCAAGGAGGGAGGACGATGAAAAAATTTACGATTCCAGTCACTGGTCTTTTCGCGGGTCTTTTCGCGTTAGTCCTTATCACAAGCGCTTCTCAGCCCGCGGCGGCGGCTGAAAAGAAGACACTGACCTTCGCCGCCATCCAGACCGAGGAGATGTCGACACTGACCGGAAGGTGGCAGGAAACGCTCAAATACATCGGTAAGAAACTCGACATGAAAATCAACTTCTACGCCACCACGTCCTATGCATCGGCGGTCGAAGCGATGTTGGGCGGCTTCGTCGACATCGGCAAGCTTGGACCGAAAATCTACATCGTCGCCCATGAGAAGTCGGGCGGGTCGATCGTGCCGCTCGTGAGCACGGCCCGGCCGCCGCACAATTACAACGACAAACCATGTGCTTGCTACCATGGCCGGCTCATCGCCAAGGCGGGCAGCAAGTTCACCTCGATCAAGGCGGCGAAGGGCGCGGTTCTGGCGCTTACCGATCCGGGAAGCACCTCGGGCAACGCCTTGCCGCGTGCTCTGTTCCCGAAGGAAATAGGGGGCCAGTCCCTTGAGCAGTATTTCGGGCGGGTCTTCTACGCCGGGTCGCACTCGGCCGCCTCAAAGGCCGTTTACACGGGCAAGACCGACGTCGCTTTCGTCTCTGATTCGACCCTTTCCAGGGTGGTCGACAGTGGCTACATGAAGGTGAAGGATACCATCACTCTATGGAAGTCGCCGCCGATTCCCATCGACGTGATCACGATCAATACGAAGTACACATCGAAGGCTCTGGCGCGGAAAATCAAAGCGGCTTTCCAAGGGCTGACGGAAACCGAGGAAGGCCGGAAGCTTTTGAAAATCACGACCTACGCCGCGTTCACTCCTGCGACGGACAGCGTCTTTGATGCTTTGCGGCTGGTCCTGGCCGAGAAGGCGCGGTTGAAGAAACTGTCGAAAAAGAAGAAGAAATAAGTGAAGTGAGAGATGGGAATGGTCGGCTAGATACCTTCAAGCCGGCTATTCCTTATCTCTTTTCGTGAGAACTTCTCGGCCATTGCGGGTGTGCCCACGGTCACACCGACGAGGGTGCCGAAACTGCGTGTAGTCACCTTGACCTCGCCCCAATTGTCGTTGCCCTACCTCGAACCAGAATAATGGCGCTACTCGAAATCAGCCAAATCCGCAAGACCTACGCCACCGGAGAAGTCGCACTCAGGGGCGTCGATATATCGTTGAATGGCGAAGAAGTCGTCGCCGTACTGGGCTTGAGCGGCTCGGGCAAGTCCACCCTGTTGCGGTGCATCAACAGGCTGGTGGAGCCGGATTCGGGGACCGTCATGCTGGACGGCGTCAATATTACCAAGCTGAACAAGTCCGCGTTACGGAAAGCAAGACGAAACATGGGAATGATATTCCAGGAGTTTAATCTGGTCGAGCGGCTGACGGTTCTGGAGAACGTACTGTCCGGCACGTTGGGATCCTCCGGTACGCTGCGCTCGATTTTCCGCGCCTTCAAACCCGAGGACATCAAGCGGGGCATGGCACTGTGCGCCCGTGTCGGCATCATCGACCATATACGCAAACGCGCGGATCAGCTGAGCGGCGGCCAGCGCCAGCGGGTGGGCATTGCGCGGGCGTTGATGCAGCAGCCGAGAATCCTGCTGGTCGACGAGCCGACATCCAGCCTCGATCCGAAAATCGGCGCCGAGGTGATGGACCTGATGTCCTCGATATCAAAGGAAGACGGAATTCCCATGCTGGTCAGCGTCCATGATGTTCAATTGGCAAAAAAATACTCGGACCGCATCGTTGGTCTGCAGAATGGCCTGAAAATCTTCGACGACCGGACCGCCACCGTCGACAGCGAATCGTTGGACAGGATCTATGACATGGCGTCGTGACACGCGTCGTGACCGCCGGACCTCCGCAAATGAGTGATGCCGCCAGAGTGGAAAACCCGCTGCGACCAGGGCGCGTGATCCTTAGGCGCTACGCCGCCTATCTCGCTGCGACCCTGGCCGTCCTGGCGATGGCACAGCAGATCATCGTCGCCGAAACGGATTGGGCGCGCATGGGATCGGCGGCGGAGCTGCTCAGGGAGGCGGCGGCCTTCCTGCCCAACCTCGCGTTCATGCCCGAGGTGTTGTTTCCGCTGCTGGAAACCCTGTTGATGGCTCTTTGGGGGACGGCCATGGCCGTCGCATTGTCGATCCCCATTGCCTATCTCGCGGCCAAGAACATCTCACCCTTCTATCCGCTGGCCTATGGTTTCGGCCGCGGCGTCATCGTGCTCTCGCGCTCGACCCACGAGATCATTTTCGCGCTGCTGTTCGTGTCCGCCCTTGGCCTCGGCCCGTTGCCGGGCATCCTCGCCCTCGGCTGCCGCTCGGTCGGGTTCATGGCCAAAACGACGGCGGAAGCGATCGAAAACGTCATCCCTGGGCCGATCGAGGCGATAGAGGCTACGGGCGCGGGGCCGATCAAGGTTTTCCTTTTCGGCGTCGTCCCCCAGGTGTTTCCCATTTGGGTAGGCAACGTCATCTTCCAGCTCGACATCAACCTAAGGCGGGCATCCATTCTCGGCCTCGTGGGGGCGGGGGGAATCGGTTTGATGTTCGCAGAAAAGATGCAGATGCTCGAATACGACAAGGCCGGATCGGTGGTGCTCGGGATCACTGCCATGGTGATAGTCGGCGAATATTTCTCTAATCGCATCCGCACGCGGCTGATTTAGGGCGATGAAATGACCAGCGATGAAATGACGAGCGGCATCGACACCATTCACCAGTCCTATCTGGCCGACCGCCGGATCCGCCGGATCTGGAAATTCGTGATCCTTCTCATGACCTTGACCTTCGGCGTTTGGACGGTCGATGTCTTGAACATACCGATAGAGCGGGTGCTTCGCATGTTCGGGCCGTTGGCGACAATGGTGACGGAGAGGCTCATGCCGCCCGACCTTTACTATGTGATGGAACCGCTCATCCTGGCGTCGATCCTTGAAACCATCGAGATGTCCGTGCTCGGCGTAGTCGGGGGTCTTTTGATCGCCATGCCGATGGCGTGGCTCGGCGCCTGGAACGTAACGCCGAACCGCAATTTCATTTACCCGATGGCGCGCGCCGTTATCGTCGTCGCCAGGGCTGTCCCGACGCTCATGTGGGCCATATTGCTGGTCGCGATTTTCGGTTTCGGTCCCTTCGCCGGCACCCTCGCCCTTTTAAAATCGACCATCGGGTTCGCCGGCAAACTCATGGCCGAGCAGGTAGAAGCTATCGACATGGAGCGCGTCGATGCCGTCAGGGCAACGGGCGCCAATGAGATCCAGGTCTTCTTCTATGGAATCCTGCCCCAGGTGAAGCCAGCCTGGGTCGGCATCTCGATTTACAGTTGGGACTCGGGATTCAGAGGGTCCACCATCCTCGGCTTCGTCGGCGCCGGGGGAATGGGCCTCTATCTGCGCGCACAGATCTCGGTCATGGAGTACCACACGGCGATGGGCCTCATCACCGCCGTTATCGGGCTGGTCATCCTGTCCGAGGCCCTGTCCCATCATCTTAGGCACAAACTGTACTAGAGGTTCTGGATGGAACCACTGGCCGCCGCCAGGCACGCACGAGGTTAGGGCCCTCATATGAATTCACCTGCTTGAGACACCGACCCCGACTCCAAAGAGGAACCTCCTCATGAAACGCTTCGCTGTCGCCGTCTTCAAACACGAGACCAACACCTTTTCGCCGCTGCCGACGCCGCTCGAGGCGTTCGATCGCTACAATCCCAGGCCCGGCGGTCCGGTCTATGGGGAGGAGGCCGTGGCGACCTACCGGGGGACGAACACCCCGGTGGCGGCCTACATTGACTTGATCGAAGAGGAAGCCAGCGAACCGGTCTTCGCCATCGCCGCCAGCGCCACGCCCGGCGGTCCCGTCGCCGATTCCGCCTTCGAGCACTGCGCGGCGGTCATCTGTGACACGGTGACGGCCGGATGCGACGGCCTGTTCCTTGATCTTCACGGCGGCATGGTGACCGAGACTCACGACGACCCGGAGGGAGAGCTGCTGCGGCGGATCCGCGCCATCGCTCCCGGCCTGCCCATCGCCGTCGCCTTCGACTTCCACTCCAATCTGTCGCAGACGACGATCGACAACGCGACGGTGATTACCGGCTATCGCACCTATCCCCATGTCGACACGTACGAGACGGGGATGCGCGCCGGACGGACTTTGATGCGGGCCATGCGAGGTGAAGTGGAGCCGGTGATCATCTGGCATTCCCTGCCGATCCTGTCGCACCTCAACCGGCAGACCCCGTCCCGCCAGCCGATGAAAGACATCATGGACCTGGCGATCGCCGCCGAGTCGGGCGGCGAGGTCCTGAACGCCTCGGTCTTCGGGTGTTTTCCCCTCGCCGATATTCCCCATGTCGGCATGCACGGGGTGATCGTCGCCGAGGGTGCCGCCGAGGCGAGCGCGCGACGCCTACTTCATGAGCTCATGTCAATGGCCTGGGAACGGCGCCGGGACTTCGTCTTCGAAACCGAACCGGTGGCCGCGTCGATCGCCCACGCCAGGGGTCTTGGCGACGGTCCCATCGTGCTGGCGGACCATAGCGACGTGGCCGGCTCCGGCGGCTCTACCGATGTCACCGACGTGCTCCGCGAGATTATCGCGCAAGGGCTCGAAAACGTCTGTGCCGGCCCGATCTGGGACCCCGATTCCGTCGCCCGAATGGCGGAGGCCGGGTCCGGCGCCGAGATCACCCTGCAACTTGGCGGCAAAATCGATTTTCCGGCTATCGGGCTCAAGGGTGAACCGCTCGAGGTCCGCGGCACCGTCAAACGGATCACCGACGGTACGTTCACCGTCACCGCGCCCATGAAGACCGGTACCCGTATCTGCATGGGCCGCTCGGCGGTTCTCGACACGGGACCCATGGAGATTTTGGTCACCTCGGAACGTCACGAGCCCTTCGACACCGGCTGTTTCACCCATGCCGGGGTGGATCCGGCGCAAAAGAATTACATTGTTCTCAAGTCGCGGCAGCACTTCCGGGCCGGCTTCGAGCCGATCCTGAAGGACGTGGTGATGGTCTCGGGCCGCGGGATCTGCTCTTCCGATTACAGTTTGTTCCCATGGCGGAACCTGCGGCGGCCCATTTTTCCGCTCGATCCCGAGACGACCGTGGACCTTCCGCCAATGCCTTAGGCCGGGATCCCTCGGCATTGGACGGGCGAATTGGATTATGGGCGAGGAGTGGCGACAAAGCGCCAAGGCCGGCTGGCCTGTGGCTTGCCCGGTCGCCAATTCCCGAAGGCGGCGCGGTGGGGCCGCCGCCAAGACGCGTGAGGACTCTATGACTGAGCCATTCTATGCCGACGATGTGAAGCTCGAGCCCTATTGGTGGGAGGCGGCGCCGCGCCCGGAACCCGCGCCGGCGGCGGTCCCGCAACGGATCGACGTCGCCATCGTCGGTTCCGGTTACACCGGGCTTTCGGCGGCCCTCACCCTCGCCCGTGCCGGGCGCAGCGTCATCATCCTCGAGTCCGGTGACCTCGGCGACGGCGGGAGCTCGCGCAACGGCGGCGGTTTCGGTCCGACCATCAAGATCCCGTTCGCCAGCCTATCGGACAAGGTGGGTCTCGATCGGGCCAAGGCCCTGTTTCTCGAGGCGCACAAGGCCCAGGACTACCAGGCCGCCCTCATCGAGGATGAAGGAATCGCGTGCCATTTCGAGAAGGTCGGGCGGTTCACCGG
>JAZFZX010000036.1:0-2087 GCA_036444135.1 Kiloniellales bacterium
ACCAGACGGGCGGGCCCGAGGCCCCGGTCTGGGAGAAGGTCGAGGTCGGCGCGCCCGGCCCCGGCGAGGTCCGCCTCGCACAAACTGCCGTCGGCCTCAACTATATCGACGTCTATCACCGCAGCGGGCTCTATCCCGTGCCTGCCCTGCCGACAGCGATCGGCATGGAGGCCGCCGCCACCGTGGAGGCGGTGGGCGACGGGGTCACGGAGCTCGCCCCGGGCGACCGGGTGGCCTACGCCAGTGGCCCCGTGGGCGCCTATGCCGAGGCGCGGATCATGCCGGCCGGCCGCGTGGTCAAGCTGCCGGAGGCGATCTCGGACCATCAGGCCGCAGCCATGATGCTGCAGGGCATGACCGTTCGCTATCTGATCCGCCGCACTTATCGGGTCGCCGCCGGAGAAACGGTCCTGTTCCACGCCGCGGCCGGCGGCGTCGGCCTGATCGCCTGCCAATGGCTGAAGCACCTGGGCGCAACGGTGATCGGCACGGTGGGCTCCGAGGACAAGGCGGTGCTCGCCCGGGCGCACGGCTGCGACCACACGATCAACTACCGCAGCGAGGCCTTCAGCGAGCGTGTGCGGGAACTAACCGACGGCACCGGGGTGCCGGTGGTCTACGATTCCGTGGGCAAGGACACCTTCGAGGGCTCGCTCGACTGCCTGGCGCCGATGGGCATGATGGTCTCGTTCGGCAATGCCTCGGGGCCGGTGCCGGCCTTTGATCCCGGCATCCTATCCGCCAAGGGCTCGCTGTTCTTGACCCGGCCGAGCCTGATCCATTACACGGCCAAGCGCGAGGATCTGGTCGCCAGCGCCGAGGACCTGTTCGAGATGGTGGGCTCCGGTGCGGTCAAGATCGAGGTGAACCAAACCTATCCCCTGGCCGAGGCCGCCCAGGCACACCGCGACCTGGAGGCCCGCAAGACCACCGGTTCGACCATCATGTTGCCGTAATATCCGTTTCGTCCGCCGGCCGCGCCGGTGGCCGCACGGCTGTCTCGCCGCGATCGGGAAAACCAGCCCGGGAGGTGCGCCATGCCCGCCTACGTGATCGTTCAGGAAACCGTCCGCGACGAAGCGACCTTCGCCCGCTATCGCGCCCAGGTCTTGCCGACCTTGGAGGCCTATGGCGCCAAGTTCCTCGTGCGCGGCGGCAGCTTCGAGGTGCTGGAGGGCGCGCTGGACGCCGAGCGGCTGGTGATCCTCGAGTTTCCCGGACTCGCGCAGGTCAAGGCTTGGTATAACTCCGAGGCCTATCAGAAAATCCTGCCCCTGCGCCTGGAGAGCGTCGACAGCACCTTCTTGGTGGTTGAAGGGCTTGCGCCCTAAGCCCGGACCTACTGGTTCATCGCCTCGAAGAAGCCGGCGTTGTTCTTCGAGTGCTTCAGCTTGTCGACCAGGAACTCGATCGAATCGGTGACGCCCATCGGCATGAGGATGCGGCGCAGCACCCACATCTTCGATAGCATCCCCTTGTCCACCAGCAGCTCTTCCTTGCGGGTGCCCGACTTGCCGATGTCCATGGCCGGCCAGGTGCGCTTGTCGGCCAACTTGCGGTCGAGCACGATCTCCGAGTTGCCGGTGCCTTTGAACTCCTCGAAAATCACCTCGTCCATCCGGCTGCCTGTATCGATCAGGGCGGTCGACACGATGGTCAGGCTGCCGCCCTCCTCGATGTTGCGGGCCGCGCCGAAGAAGCGCTTCGGGCGTTGCAGGGCGTTGGCATCGACGCCGCCGGTGAGCACCTTGCCCGAGGACGGCACCACGGTGTTGTAGGCGCGCCCCAGGCGGGTAATCGAATCGAGCAGGATCACCACGTCGCGCTTGTGCTCGACCAGGCGTTTGGCCTTCTCGATGACCATTTCCGCCACCTGCACGTGGCGCGTGGCCGGCTCGTCGAAGGTCGAGCTGACAACCTCCCCCTGCACAGAACGCGCCATGTCCGTGACCTCTTCCGGACGCTCGTCGATCAGCAGCACGATCAGGTAGACCTCGGGGTGATTCTTCGCGACCGAATGCGCGATGTTCTGCAGGATCATCGTCTTGCCGGTGCGCGGTGGGGCCACGATCAGGGCACGCTGGCCC
>JAZFZX010000037.1:0-13964 GCA_036444135.1 Kiloniellales bacterium
CATAGGCGCCAGCGGAGCCTGACATGACCGAGCCATCGAACAAGGGCGCCAAGGGGCCGATCCTGGCGAAGAAGGGAACGGCACAGCCGCTGACGCCGCCTGCTGACGCAGAGCCGGAGGAGGCGCCGAGCGAGGATCCGGGGTTGGGGCCAATGCCGCAGGACCGACACGCGCCCGAGGAAACACCAGAGGAAACAAAAGCCGTCGAAGCCGCCGGTGACACGCCGCCAGCAAAGCCGTCTGCCACACCCTCTTCCGGACCCGCGACCAAGGCCGAGACCCCGCCCGGTCCCGCCGCGGCGTCAGCCAAACACGGCAATGGCGGGTCCGCGGACCCCGAGCAACCGGAAGACCCGGGGGCGACCGGCGAAGACGAAGGCACCGCCCCTGCCGGGCCGGAGCCGGCCAAGGAAGCCGCGCCAGCGGCCACCTTGCTGGATCACCCGTTGCGCGTTCCCAAGTCCGTTGTCTTCGAAGACCGGCCCAAAGGCCCGAAAAAGCCGGTCCAATCGACACCTGCCACGATTTCCGGGGACGCCCCGGCCGCGATCGGCGGCGAGCGGAGGCACGACCCGAGCAAAGCCCCGGAATCCGAAGGCGCGGGGGCAACACCTGGTGGAACCGAGCGCGAGGCCCGGCGGCGAAGGGCCGACATTGCGTCCTGGATTCAGGAAGGGCGCCGGAGCGGACGGTCGGGACCCAGGCATTGGCCGATAGCGGTGGCGGCTCTGGTGTGCGCCATCGCCCTGATCGTGCTTGTCGAAAGCGGCATCATTCCGCTCGGCAACGAGGAAAACGAGCCTCCGCAGCTCGCCGAACAAAGCCAAGCTTCGCCGAGCCCGGAAAGCGCGGCAGGGGAAGAAATCCAGGTCCCGGATGTCACCGCGGCGCAGAGCGAGACCGAACCGGCCGTGCCGGCCGAGGCTCCCGTGCTCGCCGTTCTGCCCGACCCGCAGGCCATCGCCGACCTGGAGCGCGATCCGGTGGTCGATTTCATTCGTCTGGACCCCGAGGGTAAAGCCGTGGTCGCCGGACGGGCGGCGCCGGGAACCGAGGTCGTGATCCTCGATAACGGAGCACAGCTCGGCCGCGCAACGGCGGATATCTACGGACTATGGACTTTTGTTTCCGCTATGCCCTTGTCCTCGGGGCGGCACGACATCGAATTGGCTCAGGAGTCCGGGGGAACCTTGACCATCCTGCCCGGGCCCGGTCCGGCGGTCGCCACGCCCGAGCAGCAAGGTCTGGCCGAGTCCGCCGAGGAGGCTAGCATAGAGGTGGCGTCGGGACCGGCCGTCCCGTTGCCCTCTGCCGACGAGAGCGTGTCGGCCACGCCCGCCGAACCCGCACGCGAGACGGTTGAAACTCCCGCACCGGAGGTACCACAAGCGCCGGCCGTGGCCGCGGCGGTGACCGCGGCGGTGACCGAAGCACAGACGCCGAGCGAGCCCGTGGAGGCCGCGACGACCACGCAATCACCGGCGGAGATGCCGGAGGAACCGACAACCGCTGCCGCGGCGCCCGCCATCGCGGAACCCCCGCAGCCGGTTCCCAAACCGGAGCGCGCGGCCGCGCCCCAGGTCGCAGCGGCGGTCCCGGCTTCGGGCAGCTTCGCGATCCAGTTGGCTTCACTCGGCACGCCGAGCGCGGCGCAGCACGCTCAGGGCGAACTAAAAAAGCGTTTTCCCGATCTGCTCGCCGGCTTGGAGATGTTCATCGACCGGGCCACCTTGGCCGACAACCGTGTGGTCTACCGCGTCCGCACCGGACCCTTCGGCAGCCGCGCGGACGCGCAGGCGGCCTGCGCGCGTTTCAAGACTCTCGAGCAGGACTGCCTCGCGGTGCGCCGCTAGTCCTTCCCGTTCGCAGGCAGTTCTCACACCGTGGCGGGCACCGGCACGCCGATCGACTCCAGCAGGTTATTCACTTCCCGCCGGGCGGCAGCGTGGCTTGAGGACTCCGGCATGCCGCCCTGGTCTTCCGCAGGGTCGAGCAAGGTGAGGCCCTGCAAAAACCGCTCCCGATAGATCATGCGCTCGCCGATCCCCGGGGCGAGGCGAAACCCGATGCGGGTCGAAAGCTGGTCCAGCAGGCCGGCGATCTCGCGCTTGTTGCGGCTATCGATGTGGGTCATGCGGTTGCGCATCACGATCCAGTCGATGGGCGGCCGGCCTTCGACCACGCGCTGGTTGTTCTGTTCCCAGACCATCTGGGTGTAGACACTGGGGGCCAGAACGGCCCGCTGTTCCCGGTCGATCTTGGCCAGTACATCGATATCGAGAAAGCTGTCGTTGAGCGGCGTGACCAGCGTGTCCGCCTCGCCGTGACCGAGGCGCGTCAGATGGCTGTCGCTGCCCGGCGTGTCGATGATGATGAAATGCTGATGCGCCAATTCGGCCAGGGATTTTATGAATCGCGCGCCCTCGTCCGCCGCCCTCAGATCCCGCGACTCGGCCTGGGAGGCCTCGATGCGCCGGTGTTCGGGCATGGCGAGCGGAAGCCCGCTCGCCTCCGCATAGCGCGCGCGGTAGTCCAGATAGACCGAGAGCGTGCCTTGCCGCCCGTCGAGATCGAGGCTGCCGACCCGATAGCCGAGCTGCAGCAGCGCGACGATCATATGTACGGCCGTGGTCGATTTGCCGGTGCCGCCCTTCTCGTTGCCCAGCACCACCACAGAGGGGCGATGGCCCCCGGCCGCCGCATCTTTGGAAGGCGCATTCACGTGTCAGCATCCAAAGGAAAGGAATGTACGCTCAGAACAAGATCTTCCATTCGCGCGGCTCGGCCTCCGCGTCCGGCGCACCGGACGACTCGCTGACGCCGTCGCCGCCCGGCGAAGGCGCCGCTGGCTGCGCCGCGGCAGCCCCGCGCTGTTCGGCCACCAGCCCGGCCAGCCCGACCGCGCGCCGGGCCAGCGCTTCGCTGGACGCCCACAGGGGATCCACCTCGTGGCCGCCGGGTGCGCGATGCACCGCCGCCCAACGGCCTCGCTTTGCGGAATAGAGCACACCAACGATGTTTTCGCCGGGAACGGCGGCGTCCAGCGAGGTGGAATAGGCTGGGACCTGAGTATCCAACAAACCCGAGATCACCCGCCAGTCATAGCCTTCCTCGACGAACAGCTTGAGCAGCTTGACGGACTCGCTCTGCAGCTCGCCCAACGCGACGGAAATGCGTACGTCGAGCTCCCGGCTGCCTTCCTCGACTTCAGATAAGACCGAAATAAGACGCTCTAAGGCCTTGATATCCGGCATATTTATCGCAATCCTCAAAATCTATACACGGTCCCGCCAATAGGGGATTACCGCCATCAACAATACCCTCGCCGCCGCTGCCTGCAAGCCATCCGGTCGCGGCCTGGTCAACGGCCGCGCGGCGCCCGGTTCGCGCCCCCGCTATGCTAGTCAATCCGGCGCGATTCGAAAACCGGCGATCGGAATTCGAGAAAGGCCCTTCGGCGCCGAAGGTTGACGAAGCGTCGGCGGGATGCCAATTGTCCTTCCGCATGTGCAAGGCGATTCACAACGGATGGTGCCGGCTGCCGGCCGCCACAAGGCGCTAGGCCCGGTGCCGGGTTCGGAGATTTCATGAACCGGCCATCCAGACGCCGCCGCCCGATCGGGATGCAGAACCGGTCCAGGAGCTCGTTCGCACCTCTATGAACATCGTCGTCGTCGAATCGCCGGCCAAGGCGAAGACCATCAACAAATACCTGGGCAAGGACTACCGGGTCGTGGCCAGCTACGGCCACGTCCGCGATCTTTCGGCCAAGGACGGTTCCGTCCGGCCCGAGGAAGACTTCGCCCTGACCTGGACGGTCGACGAGCGCGCGGAAAAGCGGCTCAAGGACATCGCGGCGGCGCTGCGCGGCGCGTCGCGGCTTTACCTCGCCACCGACCCCGACCGGGAGGGCGAGGCCATTTCGTGGCACATCACCGAGGAGTTGAAGCGGCGCAAGGCGCTCGAAGGCATCGAGGTTTTCCGCGTGGTCTTCAACGAGGTGACCGAGGCGGCCGTCAAGGAAGCCTTCCGCCACCCGCGCACCCTGAACCAGGAATTGATCGACGCCTATCTCGCCCGGCGTGCCTTGGACTACCTGGTCGGGTTTACGCTGTCGCCCGTCCTGTGGCGCAAGCTTCCGGGCAGCCGTTCGGCCGGGCGCGTGCAGTCGGTGGCCTTGCGGCTCATCTGCGAACGCGAGGCGGAGATTGAGGCCTTTCGGCCGCGCGAGTACTGGAGCGTCGAGGCAACGCTTGCCAATCCTGCGGGCCAGCCGTTCAAGGCGCGGCTGGTCGAGCTGGATGGCCGCAAGCTGGAGCGCTTCGACCTGGCCGACGCCGAGAGCGCCGAAGCGGCCTGTGCACGTCTGCGCGATGCTGCCGCTTTCCAGGCGGTCCGCGTCGAGCCCAAGAAGACGCGCCGCAACCCGCAACCGCCCTTCACCACCTCTACGCTGCAGCAGGAAGCCTCCCGCAAGCTGGGGCTCGGCGCGACTCGGACCATGCGGCTGGCCCAGCGGCTCTATGAAGGCGTCGACCTGGGCGGCGAAACGGTCGGTCTCATCACCTACATGCGTACGGACGGTGTCCAGATTGCAGCGGAAGCCATCGACGGGACCCGCGCCTTGATCGGCGCCCGCTTCGGGCCTCCCTACCTGCCCGACCGGCCGCGGCGCTACAGCTCGAAAGCCAAGAACGCGCAGGAGGCGCACGAGGCGATTCGCCCGACCGACGTGCAACGCGGGCCCGAGGACCTGAGCCGCTGGTTGGAGCCCGACGCGCTGCGGCTGTACGAGCTGATCTGGAAGCGCACGGTCGCGAGCCAGATGCAAAGCGCCGAGATAGACCAGGTCGTCGTCGACATCGACGCCGACCAAGGCGCGGCCACACTCCGCGCCAACGGGTCGATCGTCGCCTTCGACGGGTTCCTGGCGCTCTACCAGGAAAGCCGCGACGAGTTGCGCGAAGCCGGCGCCTCCGACACGGAGGAAGACCGCCGCCTGCCGCCGATCGCCAACGGCGACCGGCTGGCGCGCAGGGACGTGGAGGCCGCACAGCACTTTACCCAAGCACTGCCGCGCTACAGCGAGGCCAGCCTGGTCAAGAAGCTGGAGGAACTCGGCATCGGGCGGCCGTCGACCTACGCCTCGATCATCCAGGTGTTGCAGGACCGCACCTACGTGCGCCTGGAAAAGCGCCGCTTCTTTCCCGAGGACCGAGGGCGCCTGGTCACCGCCTTCCTGACCAGCTTTTTCGAGCGTTACATCCAGTACAACTTCACCGCCGACCTGGAGACGCAGCTCGACGAGATCTCCGGCGGGCGCGCCGGATGGACGGATGTGCTGTCGCAGTTCTGGCGCGCCTTCATTTCCACGGTGGACGAGACCAAGGACCTGCGCATATCACAGGTCATCGAAGCCCTGGATAGCAGCCTTGGACCGCATTTTTTCCCACCCGACCCGGAACGGCCGGAGGCCGACCCGCGCGCCTGTCCCAGTTGCCAAGGCGGCCGACTGGGTCTCAAGATCGGCAAGAGCGGCGGCTTCATCGGTTGTTCCAACTATCCGGACTGCCGCTACACGCGGCCGCTAGCCGTCCTGCCGCCCGGCGGCGCGGGGGCGGATGCGGAGGCCATCGGCACACGCGACATTGGACGCGATCCGGCCAGCGGAGAGACGGTGTCGCTGCGCAAGGGCCCCTATGGCCTCTATGTCCAGTTGGGCGAGGCCGCAGACGGCGCCAAACCGAAACGCGTTTCGCTGCCCCCCTCGCTCAGCCCGGACCAGGTCGAGCTCGAGAACGCGCTGGCCCTGCTGGCGCTGCCCCGGCGCATCGGTGCCCACCCCGAGACGGGCCAGGACATCGCCGCCGGGGTCGGCCGCTATGGCCCCTATGTGAAGCACGGCGCCACCTACGTGTCCCTGAAGGGCGATGATGACGTCCTGGCCATCGGTCTCAACCGGGCGGTCGCCCTGTTGGCCGAAAGCAAATCCCGGGCCAGCACCGGCCAGCCCCTTGGCGAGCACCCCAAGGGCGGCGCCGTCACCCTGCATTCCGGCCGCTATGGACCGTTCGTCAAGCACGGCAGGCTCAACGCCTCGCTCCCCAAGGGAACCGAACCGAGCGACGTGAATCTCGATCTGGCGGTCGAGCTTCTGGCCGCCCAGGCAGAGAAAGCCAAGAAGAAAAAGTCCGCCAAGCGGTCCGGCGCGGGTAAATCCAAGACGTCCGGCAAAGCGCCCGCCAAGGCGCGCAGCAGCCGATCGGCCGACGCGCCCGCAGCCGACGGCGGAGCGACCGAGCCCCCGTCGACCGAGGGCTGAACGCCCACCGCCGATGGCCCGCGCAAAATCCTCACAGCGCGCCTTTCCGACCAAGGAAGAGGTGCTCGCCTTCATCCGCGAATCGCCGGCGGCCGTCGGCAAGCGGGAAATCGGCCGCGCCTTCCATATCCGCGGCCAGGACCGCCTCGCGCTCAAGAACCTGTTGCGCGAACTGCGCGAGGCCGGCGAGCTCGAACCCGCGCCCAAGCGGCGGCTTGCGCCGCGGGGCGCGCTGCCCGAGGTGCTGGCCCTGGAAGTGGCCGAAATCGACGCCGACGGCGAACTGCTCGCCCGGCCCGCCGTTTGGCGTCATGAGGCGCCGCCGCCCACCATCTACCTCGCCCCTGAAAGACGCGGCCGGCCGGCGGTTGGACCGGGCGACCGGGTGCTGGCCCGCCTGCGCCAGGTGGGCGAAGGCATCTTCGAGGCGCGGCCGATCCGTGTTCTGGGCGGCGCGCCGAAGCGGCTGATCGGGGTCTACCAGCGCGGCGAGCGCGGCGGCCGGGTGCGCCCTACCGACCGCCGGACCAAAAGCGAATTCGTTCTGCACCCCGGCGATGCGGGCGGCGCCCGGCCGGGCGAGCTGGTGCTGGTCGAGCCGAAGGAGCAACAGCCCCGCCGCCTAGGCCTGCGCGAAGTGCGCGTGGTCGAGCGCCTGGGGGATCTGGATGAAACCCGGGCGCTTAGCCTGATCTCCATCCACGAGCACGATCTGCCGACCGTCTTTCCGGCCGCGGCGTTGGCCGAAGCGGAGGCGGCGGAAGCGGCGCCGGCCGAGAACCGCGAGGACCTGCGCGACATCGCTTTCGTCACCATCGACGGCGAGGACGCCCGCGACTTCGACGACGCGGTCTGGGCCGAGCCGGACCCCGACGCGAACAATCCGGGCGGCTGGCATCTGATCGTGGCGATTGCCGATGTGGCGCACTACGTGCGGCCCGCCAGCGCATTGGACAAAGCCGCCTACGAACGGGGCAACTCCGCCTATTTCCCGGACCGGGTGGTGCCCATGCTGCCCGAGGCCCTGTCCAACGGATGGTGCTCGCTCAACCCCGGCGAGGAGCGTTCCTGCCTGGCGGCGCATCTGTGGATCGACGCCAAGGGCCAGCTGCGCCGCCATCGTTTCCTGCGCGCGCGCATGCGTTCGGCTGCCCGGCTGACCTACGAGCAGGCACAAGCCGCGCACGACGGGAGCCGCGACGAAGCCGCGGCGGTGGCGTCCGAACCGGTCATTCAGCCGCTCTACGGCGCCTTCCAGGCGCTCACCCGGGCGCGGCAAGCCCGCGGCACGCTCGATCTCGACCTGCCCGAACGACAGGTGGTGATCGGCACCGACGGGGACGTGGCAGCCATCCGGACTCGCCGGCGGCTCGACAGTCACCGCCTGATCGAAGAATTCATGATCACCGCCAACGTGGCGGCAGCCACCGCACTGGAGGCGGCCGGCGAGGTGTGCATGTACCGGGTGCACGACTCGCCCGATCCGCAAAAGCTGGAGGCGCTGCGCCAAGTTCTCGACGGCTTCGGCCTGCGCCTGGCGCGCGGCCAGGTCGTCAGTCCAAAGTTTTTCCAGCGGATCCTGGAAAGGGTGGACGGCCATCCGCACGCGCCGATGGTCCACCAACTGGTGCTGCGCAGCCAAAGCCAAGCCGCCTACGCGCCGGACAACATGGGCCATTTCGGTCTGGCCTTGCCCTGCTATGCGCATTTCACCTCGCCGATTCGCCGCTATGCCGATCTGCTGGTGCACCGTGCCTTGATCGCGGGGTTGGGGTTGGGCGACGGCGGCCTGCCGGACGATGCCGGGGCGGTCTTCACGCAAATCGGGCAGCACATTTCGATGACCGAGCGGCGTGCCCAGGCTGCCGAGCGGGAAGCGGTCGACCGGTTCACCGCCGCCTTCCTGCGCAACCGCGTCGGCGACATCCTGCCGGGGCGGATCACGGGCGTGACGCGCTTCGGCCTGTTCGTGACCTTGGACGAAAGCGGCGCCGATGCCCTGATCCCGATGAGCAGCCTGCCCGACGATTTCTACATTCATAACGAAGCCGAACATTGCCTGATCGGCCGGCGTTGGGGACGAACCTACCGGCTGGGCGAACCGGTGGCGGCGCGTCTGAGCGAGTGCGATCCGATCACCGGCGGGATGGTCATGCAGCTCGTCGAGGGCGAAGAGCAGGACGCCGGCACCGATACCGGCACCGAGTCCCAGGGCGGCCCAGCGCGGGGCAAATGGGATCCCCGGCAAAGCGCCCGACAAACCCGAAAGCGCAAGGCGGTGCGCAAACGCCCGCGGCACGCAGCGCAGGCGACCCGGCCGCGCCGCTAGCGGTCTGAATTAACGGGATGTTGATGCCGGCGTTATTTACTTTCGATGCGCAAGAATACCGGAGAACAGGGTTGCCAAGTTACGGCTGGCAAAGCAGGAATTTCACCGCGTAATATGGGCGTCGTACGACACGGGAGAGAAATACGCTTGACCAGGTACGGGAATACTTCCGCGGCGTCCGAGATGCCGGCGCCCCGCCGGGACCACGGGTGGCTGCGCCGCGCCCAACGCCTCGGCCTGGTGTTGGTGCTGGCGGCCTGCACCGCCGACGGCATCGAAGACCCTCAGACCTACGACGCATCAAGCGCCAGCCGCCTGTTCACGGTGGGCTACCAGGATATCTCTGACATCTATATCGAGGAGCTGGCAATATCAGAGCTCGCCTTGGCGGGCTTGGAGGGACTGGCGGACCTGGATCCCGACCTTCGATTTTGGGTCAGCGGTAAAACGGTCTTGGTGAGTCACATCAAGCGGCCGATCGGAAGCTTCCCCGCGCCCGAAGCAATGGACGCGGAGAGCTGGGGCGACCTGACCGCTTCGGTCGTAGAGACCAGTCGCACCATCTCGCCGGTGCTGGCCCGGGCCGATTCGGAGGAACTGTACGAGGCCGTGTTCGACGGCATGGTCACGCAACTCGATGGCTTTTCACGCTACGCGGGCCGCGAGGATGCCCGCGAGCAGCGCGCCATCCGCGACGGCTTCGGAGGCATCGGTGTGCGCATCCGGGTGACGGACGGTGGCGTGAAGATCCTGTCGGTCATTGAGAAGACGCCGGCCGAAAGATCGGATCTCCAGGTCGAGGACATCATCACCGACATAGACGGGGTCACCGCCATCGGCCTGTCGAAGCGCGAGGCGGTGCGCCGCTTGCGCGGCCCCATCCGCACCAGGGTCGACCTGATCGTCTGGCGGGAGTCCGAGGAGCTGAGCCTGCCGATGACGCTAACCCGGGCGCTCGTCGTGGAGCAGACGGTGGAGTATCGCGCCGACAACGGCATCGGATACCTGCGCGTTTCCAACTTCAACCAGGGCACGGCGCGAAGCGTGCGGCAGAAACTCAAGAGGGCGCGGGAGGACATGGACGATCTACTGATAGGATTCGTCCTCGATCTTCGCGGCAACCCTGGCGGACTGCTCGATCAGGGCGTCGAGGTGGCGGATCTGTTCGTCACCGATGGCCGTATCCTGTCGACGCATGGGCGCCATCCCGACAGCCACCAATACTTCGACGCCGAATCCGACGACTTGGCCGATGGACATCCGGTTGTCGTGCTGCTCGACGGCAGCTCGGCCTCGGCCTCGGAAATCGTCGCCGCGGCCCTCCAAGACGCGGGCCGTGCCGTCCTGATCGGCACGACCACTTTCGGCAAGGGGACGGTCCAGCAGGTACTTCCGCTGCCCAACGATGGCGAGCTCACGCTGACCTGGGCCAAGTTCCATGCCCCCTCGGGCTACGCCCTGGAGGCCCGCGGTGTGCTGCCCAATCTCTGTACCAGCGGCGACATCGAGGGCGCCGGCGACGTGATCCGCCGATTGCGCCGCGGCGAATTCCCCCTCTACCATTATACGGCGGACACCGCATCCAAGCGCGACGACCCAGCGCAGATCGCGGCGTTGCAATCGCGCTGTCCGAAGCGCGACGGCGAACCGGAAATCGATCTGCAGGTGGCGCGCACCATCCTCGAGAGCCCGGCGCTCTACGCCCGCGCCTTGGGCGAAGGACCGGATTCAGCGGCCGTCGAGCCGGACCAATTGCAGCCTGGCATGGCAGTGGCGTGCGGAACCAACTCACCCGACCGGTCGACTCAGCCGGGCTCCTGCTGATCCGCGACGCCACCGGCGGCCCGGAGGTCCTGTTGGGCCGTCGGCGCCGCACGGCCCGCGCGTTTCCCGGCGAGTACGTCTTTCCCGGAGGTGTCGTCGAGCCGGTGGATGCGTGCGCCTCCGGCTTCCCGGAACCCGTCCCGATGCCCGCCGGGGGCCTGGACCGGACGACGCGCGCGCGCCTGCGTGTCTTTGCCAGAACCGCCCTGCGCGAGTGCTACGAGGAAACGGGTCTACTGCTCGAAACCGGCAGCCCGCCAGGCGACCGGGCCGAAAGCCCGCATGGCGCACCGGTCTGGCAGGCCTATGCCGATGCCGGCACGGTCCCCGCATTCGCGAACCTCCTGCTCGTGGCGCGCGCGATCACGCCGGTCGCCTACCCCATGCGATTCCACTCGCGCTTCTTCATGGCCGTTCTGGGCGCCGCCGGCCTCAGCCTGGCAAACGACGCCACGCCCCTGGTGGGCGATGGAGAGCTGGAAGACCTGGGCTGGGTGCCGGTGGCGGAGACCGGGCGGCTGCCGGTGGCCGACGCCAATGCACTGGTGCTGGGCGAGGCTCTGGCGCGGCTCGGCGATTTCCAGCGCCAGGGCGGCCCTTGGCCGGCCGCGGCGGCGCCGCCCGCGCCGTGCTTCACCTGGCGGGGCCCGGACGAGCGCTTGTACCGCACCATAGGCCCGCCGCGCCGGAACGCTTGACTTGGGCGGCGCGCGGGCTATTGTCCTCCGCCGTCAGACCCTCATCGGGGTATCGAGGATAGCGCGATGGCCAAGCCGACGACGCAGTTGATCAAGCTGGTGAGCACCGCCAACACCGGCTACTACTACGTGACTAGAAAGAACGCGCGGACCATGACCGAGAAGCTTCAACTCAAGAAGTACGACCCGGTCGTGCGCAAGCACGTGCTGTTCAAGGAAGCCAAGATCAAATAACGGCGGACGGGCCGATTTGTGCCCATGATATGGGCCGATGTCCATGATCGTTGGTATTTTGCGGCCGTCCGACCGGCGGCCGTTTCGCGTTTCCGAACGGCCGGACGCCGCCGGTCAGGTGCCGCCGGCGGCCGCCTTTGCCGGTTCCACGCCGATCGGCTCCTCGGCGGCGATCATCTGGTTGCGGCCATTGTCCTTGGCTTCGTAGAGCGCGCCGTCGGCCCGCGCCAGCAGGTCCTCGGCCGCAACCGCCGGGTCCGTGGCCGAGGCCACCCCGATCGACACCGTAATCGTCAGCGGTTCGTCGTGTCCCGGAACCTCGAATGGTTCGGTGGCGATCCGTCTGCACAGGCGCTCGGCAACCGGTTTGGCAGACGACATCGGCGTCGCCGGCATCACGACGACGAACTCCTCGCCCCCGTAGCGCGCCACCATGTCGAAGTCGCGCAGATTGTCGCGCACCCGATTCGCCAGCTCTTTCAGCACGGCGTCGCCGGCCGCGTGGCCATAGGTGTCGTTGATACGCTTGAAGTGGTCCAGGTCGAACATCATCACCGATACCGGCTGGGCCGAATCGGCGATCTCCACGATCTTGCGATCGAGATGGGCCTGCATGTAGCGGCGGTTGTAGACTCCGGTGAGCGGGTCGGTATAGGCCATCGACACGCTGCTTTCCAGCAGACCGCGCAGACGGTCGTGATAGCGCCGCCGGCGGATCTGCGTGCGGGCGCGCGCCATCAGCTCGTTGCGGTCGATCGGCTTGACCAGATAGTCGGTGACGCCCAGATCCAGGCCCTTGGCGAGCTGCGCCAGGTCCGATTCGTCCAGCACCAGCAGGATGGGCACGTGCCGGGTCTCGTCCTGCGATCGGAACTGCGAGCACAGCCGCAGGCCGTCCTCGCCGTTGATCTCGAGCCCGGCGATGATCAGATCGTACCTTTGCTGGCAACCCAAGGTCAGGCCCTCGCCGCCGTTCGTCGCCCGGTCGACCTGGCAGCCGGCCTGTTCCAGGTGGTCCGCAATCTTCTTGCCCAGAAACTCGCTGGATTCCACCAGCAGAACGCGGGCATCCGTAAAGACCGCCGCCTCCCCCAGGTCTTCGTCGAAGAGGTCGTCGGTACCCGTGGTCGCCTGACGGACCCGCAGTTCGTCCATCATGACCTTGAGGCGCGCCAGGGAACGGACGCGGGCGAACAACGCGATGTCGTTGACCGGCTTGCTGAGGAAGTCGTCGGCGCCGGCCTTGAGGCCCCGCACGCGGTCGTTCACGTCGCTGAGCGCCGTGACCATGACCACCGGAATGTGCCGTGTCTTGGGGTTCGCCTTGAGCCGCTCGCAGACCTCGAATCCGTCCATGCCGGGCATCATCACGTCCAGCAAGATGAGATCCGGCATTTCGGCCCCGGCAATTTCCAAGGCCGTCGGCCCGTCATCGGCGGTGACCACGTCGAAGTATTCAGCTGTAAGCTTGGCTTCCAGGAGCTTGACGTTGGGCAGGATGTCGTCCACCACGAGGATGCGGGCGGTCATCGACAGGCTCCCGGGCTGTGCGGATCAGTTAACGAAGCGTTCGACGGTCTGCAGGAAGTTGGTAACAGAAATCGGCTTGGCGATATAGGCTTCGCAGCCTCCTTCGCGAATCTTCTCTTCGTCGCCCTTCATCGCAAAGGCCGTGACCGCTATCACCGGAATGGTTTTGAGGCTCTCGTCTTCCTTCAGCCACTTGGTGACCTCGAGCCCGGAAACCTCCGGCAGCTGAATATCCATGAGGATCAGGTCCGGGAGATGTTCGCGCGCCAGCCGAAGCGCTTCCATACCGTCTTTGGTTTGCAGGATGTTGTACCCGTGGGCCTCGAGCAGGTCGTGGAACAGCTTCATGTTCAGATCGTTGTCCTCGACGACCAGAACGGTCTTTGCCGAGCCGTTGAGCTGCTGGGTCATTCCCGCAGACGTTGGGATCTTCGGTTCAGCCATACGCGCTCCTCCAAAATTAGCGCGACCATTGCGTTGCGCGAGGACGGGGCCAAGTTCGCTGCGGCACCCATTCGCCGGCTCCCGGCCTTGCTATGCCAGCACGAGCCAACACATCCATGATTTAGGGCTGCAAGGTTAATATTCCGTTAGCATTTGTCGGGAAAACCAGGGGTATTGCAGAAACCTGTGGAATCCTGAGGCGGATCGGGGCAGTGGCCATGCGAATCGGCATTGATTTGGGCGGCACCAAGATCGAGGCGATCGCGCTCGACGAGGCCGGCGCCGTGCTGTCACACCGGCGAATCGCGAGCCCGCAGGGCGATTACGGCGCGACTCTGCAAGCGATTCGGGATTTGGTGCAGGCCTTGGAGCGCCAGCTGGGCCGGCGCGGCAGCATCGGCGTCGGCATTCCCGGAGCCGTCTCCCCCGCCACCGGCCTCATCAAGAACGCCAATTCCACCTGGATTATCGGCCAGGCCCTCGACCGCGATCTGGCCCGGGAACTTGGCCGCCCGGTGCGAATCGAGAACGACGCCAACTGCTTTGCCCTGTCGGAGTCGGCCGACGGCGCGGGCGCCGGCGC
>JAZFZX010000038.1:0-2180 GCA_036444135.1 Kiloniellales bacterium
GCCCCGCAACCTGTCGGCCTCGGCGCGCGCCGTCCGGAAGGCCTCGAGATCGGCGCCCGCGAGCTTCTTGCCGCTGGGCAGCTTGACCTTCAAGGGATTGACCTGCTTGTTGTCGTAGAAGACCTCGTAGTGCAGGTGGGGCCCCGTCGAGTTGCCGGTCGAGCCGACGTAGCCGATCACCTGGCCTTGCTTGACGCGGGCGCCGCGGTTGAGCCCCTTGGCATAGCTCTTGAGGTGCGCATAGGCCGTCTTGTAGGTCGAGTTGTGGCGGATGCGGATGTACTTGCCATAGCCGCCGTGGCGCCCGATCCGCTCGACCACACCGTGGCCCGCGGCATAGATCGGCGTACCGCGCGGCGCCGCGAAGTCCACGCCGCGGTGCATCTTGGTATAGCCCTGGATCGGGTGCTTGCGCTTGCCGTATCCCGAGGAGATGCGCGCCCCGTCGACGGGTGTGCGCAGCAACGTCCGCCGCACGGAGCGTCCGTTGGGGTCGAAATGGTCGTCGGTTCCGTCTGCGGCGACGAAGTGATAGAACTCCAGACGCTTTCCGCTCAACATCATCGCGCCGTAGCGCAGCGGCCCCGTCTTGGCGAGCGCGCCGGCACGGTCGTAATAGCTGTCGTAGAGGACCTCGAAACTGTCGCCGGGCTGAATTTCCCGCTGGAAGTCCACGTCGAAGCTGAACAGACGGATCATTTCCACCACCACGTCGGTCGGCATTCCAGCGCCGCGTGCCGCCACGAACAGGCTGCTGTCGATGGTGCCGCTGTAGGCGCTGAGCCGGCGGTCAAGCGGACGGGCCTCGGTGCGGGCCACATAGGTTCCCTCGTCGCCCTCGCGCACCACGTGAACGTCCTCTTCCGCGTTCGGGCTGAGGCTCAGGGAGATGAGCTGCGGCCGGCCCGCGGTCCCGTTTTCCTGCTCGTTCGTGGCCGGTGCCGCGAGCGCCAGGCGAATCGATTGTCCGGGCCGGAGCTTCCTCGGGCTGAAGACCTCCGTCAGGGCCGTGATGGCCTCGTGTGCCTGGCGGCGGTCGATACCCGCGTCGACCAAAAGCTTCATCAGGGTATCGCCGCGCCGCACGTCGACCAGCCGGTTGATGGCGGCCGGTTCGGCTTCGACCGCCAGGGCTGCGCTCTGGGCCGCGCCCAGGTCTTCCGGCAGGCGGGTGTGAATTGCGGCGCCGGCCGGTGCGATTTCCATGTTGGTGGCGCGCGGCGACGGCGCAGCCGGGGAATCCGTCCGCGCTGCGACCTTTGTCATGAGCGGGTCTGGCCCCGACAAGGCGGCTTCCAGATCGGTCAGCGGTGGGGCCTTGGGCCCGATCTCAGCCGAGGAAAAGCGCAGGCCGAATACGGCGAGCCCGACGAGGGCCAAGGCAGTGCCGGGCAGCACCAGGAATCTGAAACTGCGATTCGGCCGGGTTCCGCCCCGGGACAGCGCCAAGACCTGGCCGACCAACACCCCCAGGGTGCTGGCGATCCTCTGTTCGATTGGCGCTCTATCGCTAGGTCGTGCCGTCATGGCGGCTCGCGGCACCCCGATCACTGCCTTCACGTTGGGCGGCAAATTGCTTAAATCCCAGAGACTTGTCAACATCCCGGGGAGTCTGCCTGGAAAATCTGAGGATTTTGTTAGCCGCAACGGCCGGCGGCGTCGCAGCCCAGGGGCGCGGCGCGGTGGCCGGGTTTCGCCAAAGGGGCCGGGCTCTCCGCGTCATTCCCGCGCGCCGTTGTGGAGCGCGGAGCCGCGGAAGGCTGCCGCCAACTGGCCGGCCGATCCCGGAACTCCGGCGACCAGGAGCTGGGGCTCCTGCACCAGGAAAAATTCCGGCTTGGGCGTCGGGTCGGTGATGTAGAAGTTGAAGCGGACCGCCTGGCCCGGGTCGACGGCGCCGCCGTGGAATCGCACCCGGTCGTAAGGTTCGCTCACCCGGCGGGCGGTGGTGAAACCGTCCGATTGAAAGCGTTCTCCGGCGAAGCTGCCCAGTTGGTCGAAGGACAGCCCGTCCTCGTACGGGCTGGGCTGTTTGGGTATTTCCTGCAGTTCCAGGTCGAACCCGGTCCAGACACGCCCGGTGCGGTTGATGACGATTTTGATGACCGCCAGATGGATGAAGCCCATGGCCATCGTCTGTTGGCCTTGGTGCAGGATCGACTGGGCGCCGCGAATCACGA
>JAZFZX010000039.1:0-2683 GCA_036444135.1 Kiloniellales bacterium
AAAAGGAAAATGGCCCGGCGCTAAGTTGGTTCAGCACCAACGACCGCACCGGGCCATGACGTCAGGATTGGACTACCCGCATCCAGCACGCTCCGTTCCTAGAGAGGCGGTAGGATTCGTGTCAACAAAATATTGCGTATTACTGTATTGATATCGCAATATTTGGTGGATGAGAGATCAAAAGTCACGCCGGTGCGGCGGGTAGTATAAGACAGGACCGCGTTCCAGCCGGGTGCCATCAACCCCTGGCCGCCATCGCTCCCGCTCTGCCGCCGGTCGCATCGGCGTCCCCGCGCATTACCCTCGGAACACGGCAGCCGCGGCGGGTGAGTTGCGAATGCGCGACGTTCACTCCCGGCACACGCTTTCCTTTGATGGTCCATCGGTGGCATCCTGCCCGGGACCCGAGACGGGCCTGCGTTTCATCCGATGCAATGGTAGGGCATGACGAGATGGAACCGATCCATGGGAGATGCAGCGGGAGGGAGCCCCATCATGACCCCGAATGCCTTTTGGCGCGGCGATCCGAATAAAACCCGAAATTGGCTAAGGCACATCTGCTGGGTGCTGATCTTGGCCTTTGTGGCCTCGATGCCGCGGCCGATTTTCGCGGCGGAAAAAACCGAACCACAGAAATTGGTGAACAAGGCGCGGCAGACCATCGAGGACTTCAAGGTGGATCCGGACATGACCTGGTTCCGCGATCACCTGCCGGATGCAAAGGCGGTTCTGATCGTGCCGGTCCTGGTCAGGGGCGGATTGATCATCGGCGGATCGGGCGGACATGGGGCCTTGTTGTGGCACGACGAAGCGACCGATAGCTGGAGCTATCCGGCGTTCTATTTCATGGGGTCCGTCACCTTCGGCCTGCAGATCGGCGGTGAGGTGGCCGAAGTCGTCCTGATGATCAACTCGGAAAGAGGCCGGGACGCGTTCCTTACGCGGGAGTTCAAGCTGGGCGCAGACGTGAGCGTTGCCGCCGGTCCGGTCGGCGCAGGCGCCAAGGTGGCCACGGCGGACGTGCTGTCGTTTTCCCGTGATAAGGGTTTATTCGGCGGGCTGGTCGTCGAGGGCGCCGTGATCGAGCCGCGCGATAAATGGAACCGTGGCTATTACGATGGCGTGGTTCTCCCAACCGATATCTTGGTCCGTCAGACCACCAGCAACTCCGGCGCCGATCCCCTGCGGCTCGCGGTCGCCAGTGCGCGCGCGGCTGCGATGCCCAGCAGCGAGACCCACGATCTGGCGGTGATCCAGAACGCGCTTTCCGCCAAGGGTTACGACCCGGGACCGGCCGACGGCCTCATGGGCCCGAAGACGCGCGACGCGATCGGGCAGTTTCAGTCCGACAACGGCCTCGCGGTGACCCGCGAGCCTTCCGCGGCCTTGCAGCAGATTCTCACGGGTGGGCCTTAGGGCCCGGAGGGGGACGTCCGCGGGCACTAACAGGCCGGCGCGTGCACGATGCGATTCTTGTCGGCCGGTGGGGCAGGCGACCAGTTTTCATCGACCGGCAGACAGGCGGCCAGCCTGCGGGCGATCACCTCGGCGGCACGCGCGGTCTCCTCGCGAAACAGTCGGGCGTCGTTGGCTCGCCATCGGCTGACCTTGCGGTTCGTGCTTTCGTAGGACCAGTCATGCCAATAGGCGCTGCCCGCGTCCCGGGTCACCATGTGGGCGAGGCCCCTGAGGGTCAGTTTCACGTCTGGGTCCTCTTCGACGCGACCCACCAGACCAAGGGCGCTGATCGACAGCGTGAGGAGCGCATCGGTCTCGGCGGGAACAGTGCCGTAGGCGAACGTTTCGTCGCCGCCGACCATACGCAGTTCGTGGCCGCGCGAGGCGGACTGCGAGGCCAGTTCTTCGGACAGCAGCCCGCGCAACTCCGCGCCGTTGCCCACCGCCTCGAATAGGGCAGGCGCACCCTCGACCAGTTCGATGGCATGGTATTCTTTCAGCGGATCTGCCGTGGCGGCGCCGTAAATGGCACCGGCGGCGGCAAACACCGGTGCCAAGATCAGACCGGCGGCCAGGCCATAGGGGTCGCCGATGCGCAAGCCGGCCTCGATCGACCCCACGGCGCCGGCAGCGGCCTCTTCCTCGGCGCGGTCCATCGCGGTGGATATATGCGTTACATAAGTCGGATAGGGCAGGAGCGGGTCCACCCGCACCGCGATGGTGCGCGGCTCCTCGGACAGCCACGCGGCGATGCGCTCCCTCGGATCGGGCGGCTCCGATGATCCGCAGGCGGGGAGGGCGCCAACCAACGTCGCAACGAGAGCGGCGGACACGGCCTGTCGTAGAAACGGCGGTACGGCCAAGACCATTCGATGTCCGTTTGCGGAAGACACGGCTATAACGGCTCGAATTCTGCCCATAACCGGTGTCATCGGTCGACGCCTTCCGATCAATGGCCGGCCTGCGCTGTCTTTCTCGACCGCGCCCCGAGTGTGCGCCCTGGGGGCTGGTAATGCGAAGGCGGATGAGCTGCCGCGGGACACTCGCATTCGCCTGTATTGCATGGAGACCAACAGGATTGGAGCAGCTTCCC
Source organism: Kiloniellales bacterium (assembly GCA_036444135.1). Classification (GTDB taxonomy): domain Bacteria; phylum Pseudomonadota; class Alphaproteobacteria; order Kiloniellales; family JAKSDN01; genus JAZFZX01. Next base: position 2,552 of record JAZFZX010000039.1, read on the forward strand.
GCCCGCATTACCAGCGCGCGCGCTATAATGGCCGGCCAGGGGGATCCGCATGCGCCTGCTCGCCGTCACCGTTCTGTCGCTCGTCCCCGCCGCCACGAGCACAGGAGCCGAGAACCTGTTTTATTGCTCGAA
>JAZFZX010000040.1:0-2623 GCA_036444135.1 Kiloniellales bacterium
AATCGGCGATGGCCCGGTCAAAGTCGCCCTTGTCGATATAGGCGTTACCGCGATTGTTGTAGGCGACGGCCTGACTGGGGTCGAGGCGAAGGGCCTCGTCGTAATCCTGGATCGCCCGGTCGTACTCGCCCTTGTCGGCGTAAGCGACGCCGCGGTTGTTGTACGTGCCCGCCAGGCTTTCGCGCGTCTGGCCGCCCCAGGTAATGCAGCGCGTATAGTAGTCGATGGCCAGCGCATGATCGCCACCCTCCTGCGCGCCCTGGGCCTTGTAGCATTCTATCATTCCCTCGGCCCGCGCGCCGCCGATGGCGAGGACGAACGACAAGACCGTGATGGCAATCAAGCGCATGGAAGACCCCCGGGTCCGAGACAATAACGCCTTTGCCGCCGAAAGCCGATATTGGGATGTAATCTCTCTCGCATAATAGATCCTCCCGAGACCCGCTAGACGTCCGGCCCGGCGGCGCGCTCGATATCCGCCACAGGTTGCAAGCTGTTCCCCTGCGCGGGGTAATTCTGGCGGATCACGCGGCAAATTGCGCCGGTGTCATTGCTAAAATTGTTGTGAGGTCCGGAGCCGGCATCTCATCGCGGGACTCCAGGACGCGGTAAATCGCGCGCCAGAACTTCAGAACATCTATCCATCCCATCGGGCTCAGATCCACATGAGCGAGGCTGCGAACGATGTAGAGATCGGCCAGGCGCTCGGGCGCGGCGGCGCGCAACGCCAGGCTCTCGGTATAAGGGATGATTTGGTCGTCGCGGCCGTGAATGAGGAAGAGCCTCGCCGCCAGCGTTTCAAGGCCATTAGCCTTCGGACTGAGGCGGGCCATATCGCTCCGTATCCCTTCCGGCAAGGCAGCGATCAGGCCGGACACCCGGCCGGGATCGCGGTTGACCACGAGTGCGTAAACCGCTTGGCCCTGTTGACCGAGTTGTGTGGCCAGATGGCCGATGTCGGCCTTCAGATCACGCAGCTTCCGTTCCGCGATTTCGCGCAACAACGAGCGGTCGCGCGGGTCCTCGATCCGGTCCAGGTTGCTCTTCAGGAAGACCCACTTCCCGCGAGGATTGGGTTCGATGCGTTGCCAGGGCTGCGCGGGCGTTTCGCGGAAGTGCCCCGTTGTGAAGAAGGCGGCCGCGGCCTCGATGTCGTAATAGCCGCCGATCGTGATCAGAAAGCTCACCCGGTGCCGCGACCTTTCCTCAAGAGCGGCGATCAAAGCGGGGCCTGCGGAATAGGAGATCGCGACAAGGCCGACCTCGGACACCGCTGCCCGGCGCGACAGATGCTCGACGGCGTCGGCGATGGCGGTGACGTCGCCGGGGCCAACTCTCAGATCGCGAAGGGTCGCGATGTCCGGTACGAGAACGAGAAACTTGGCGCGGGACATCGTTTCGGCGAATGCGATGAGCCGCTGATCGTCCTTACCCTCGGGTGTAACGCCGGGGACCAGAACGAGCGCCGCCTTGGCGCCGTCTTGGGGCACGTACAGATCGGCGGCGTAGGTACGCCCATCAACCTCGAAACGGTGGGCGAGGCGTTGCGTGCGCTGTTCCGGGGCAGCCTTGGCGGAGGTGCCCGAAAGGTCCTGGAGCACAGCGATGCTTTCGATCGCGCGCGTCGGAGAGCAGGCGGCGATCGTGCATGCAGCAAACACGGCTGCCAGAATTCGACCGATGGGTATCACCCTGGCCGCCCTATCGTCCGACGCAGGCTGGGGGGATCTTCCGGATGGCGTTTCTCCGTTTCGAACCCGAGGGCCGCAAGTGTAGCGCAGCCGCCGCCGATAAGCATTGAAAGCAGCCTTCCCCTAGCGCAGACTCGTGGCTCTGAGGGTGACATCGATGACCCAGTGGATCCGGTTCGAGCATGCGGACGGGCGCGCTTTCGGAACCCTGGAGGACGGGATCGTTACGGTCCACCGGGGTGATCTCTTCGAGAGTCCGAAAGCGACGTCACAGAAGGTCGCGCTGGAGAGCGTCAAGGTCCTGACGCCGTGCGTTCCCAGCAAGATGGTTGCGCTGTGGAACAACTTTCACGCGCTCGCCGAAAAGCTGAAACTGGAGCCGCCGGACGAGCCGCTCTACTTCCTGAAGGCCAACAGTTCGTTTCTCGGCACCGGGGAGACGATCCGGCGGCCGCGTTCCTATGATGGCCGGGTGGTCTATGAGGGCGAACTGGGCATCGTCATCGGAAAGGCCTGCCGCAGCGTGCCGGAGGTGGCCGCCCGTGACCACATCTTCGGTTACACCTGCATCAACGACGTCACTGCGGTCGACCTGCTCTACAAGGACCCGACTTTCGCGCAGTGGACGCGGGCCAAGAGTTTCGACACCTTCGGCGTGTTCGGACCCGTGGTGGCCACCGGCCTCGACCCGGCCCAACTGACGATCCGGACCGTGCTGAACGGCGAGGAGCGGCAGAATTACCCGGTCGATGACATGATCCACCCGCCGGCACGGCTGGTCAGCAGGATCTCACACGATGTGACCCTGCTGCCCGGCGATGTCATCGCTTGCGGCACGTCGCTCGGCGTGGGTTCCATGAAGCAACCGAGCAACACGGTCGAGGTCACCATCGACGGCATCGGCACCCTCGCCAACGTCTTCGAGCAGTAAC
>JAZFZX010000041.1:0-4179 GCA_036444135.1 Kiloniellales bacterium
TTTCGCTGGATCGTCTGCTTGGCGAACTCCGTCTACGGCGTCCGCCCGGCGGCAATTTGATTCGGGTGAGCGGCCGCTTCGAGGCGGAGGTGACACAGGCTTGCGTCGTGAGCCTTGCCCCGGTGCACAGCACGCTAGCCCGGGATATTTCGTTGGTTTACTGTTTGAGCCCAGCGGGCGACGCGGTCGAAGGCACGGTGGAAGTGGACGTCGAACGGAATGATCCGCCCGAGGCGGTCGGCCCCGAGGGTCTGGATTTGGGCGAGGCGGTGGTGCAACAGCTTTCGGTCCACCTGAACCCCTACCCGCGCGCGGCGGAGGCGCGCCTCTTGCAGACCGATTGGGCGCCGGCTGGCGAAGGCAAAGGTGCGGAAAGCTCGCCCTTTCGGGTTCTCAAGACGTTGAAGGGCGAGCGATAAGACGTCATGTTCTTGCTTGTCCAATAGACGTAAAATGACGCGGAAAGGGCGCCGCCGGCCTTGCCGCTGTAGGGGAATTTGGCTAAGAAGCGGCAATCACTGTGCCACTAGGTTGAGAGAAGCAGAACATGGCGGTCCCCAAGAAGAAAGTGTCGCGGTCCCGGCGTGACCAGCGTCGCGCGCACGATGCCTTGGCCCCGGCGAGCTATGTCGAGTGCCCGAACTGCGGAGAACTGAAGCGCCCGCATCACGTTTGCGGCGTTTGCGGGTACTATGACGGGCGAGAGGTCGTGGAGACCGAGGCCCCGTAAAGCCATTGGGTAGAACGGCGTGTCGCGTTATCACTTTTGCGCCGTATCAAGGAAAGAGCCACGTGAGAGGTCGCCTAACCATAGCTCTGGACGCCATGGGCGGTGATACCGCTCCGCAGATGGTGATCCGGGGAGCGAATATCGCGCGTCAGCGGTATCCGCAGGTCGACTTCCTGATGTTTGGCCGCGAGGGCGAAATCACGGCCGTGCTGGCAAAGATGAAGCGCCTGCGCGACGTGACCACGGTGGTGCACACGGAAGATGTCGTGCGCAGCGACGACAAGCCGGCGAGTGCCTTGCGCTCCGGCCGCAACTCGTCCATGCGGCTGGCCATCAACGCCGTGCAGGACGGCCGCGCCCTGGGCGTTGTCTCTGCCGGCAACACCGGGGCGCTCATGGCGATGTCCAAATTCGTGATGAAGACTCTGCCCGGCATCGATCGACCGGCGATCGCGACCTTTTTCCCGACGCTGCGCGGCGAATCGGTCATGCTGGACCTTGGCGCAAACGTGCATTGCGACGCGGGCAACCTGGTGGATTTCGCGGTGCTGGGCAACGCCTTTGCGCGGACCGTCCTCAATATCCCGGAGCCGACCTATGGTCTGCTGAACGTCGGGTCCGAAGAAATCAAGGGCCACGAAGCCCTGCACGAAGCCAGTGCGATCCTGAAAAATGCCGCGCTGCCGGGGCACTTCGTCGGCTTCATCGAAGGCGACGACATTGGCCGCGGCACGGTGGACGTAATCGTCACCGACGGTTTCACCGGCAACATCGCCCTCAAGACGGCCGAGGGCACCGCCAAGCTGATCAACGAGCTCGTGCGGCGCACCTTTCGCTCGTCGATCGTGGCCGGGCTCGGTTATCTGCTGGCGCGGCCGGCCCTTCGAAAATTGCGCAAGCGCGTCGATCCGCGGCGCTACAACGGGGCGGTTTTCCTTGGTCTCAATGGGATCGCGGTCAAGAGCCACGGCGGAACCGACGCCTACGGCTTCGCCAACGCGATCGGGGTGGCCGTCGATTTGGTGAAGCAGGATTTCATCGATCAGAGTCAGGTCGTCCTGCATTCGCTCGCCCAAGAGGACCGCAAGACCGAGGCAACCGCTTTCTAATGTTATTTCGAGCGCAGGTTTTGGGCTGCGGATCCTATCTTCCGGCTCGCGTCATGACCAACGACGATCTGGCGCTGCTGGTCGACACCTCGGACGACTGGATCCGCCGGCGCACCGGCATCCGCGAGCGTCACCTGGCGGCGGACGGCGAGATGACCTCCGATCTTGGACTCAAGGCCGCCGAAGCTGCCCTGGAGCGTGCCGGGATCGAGGTCGAAGAGCTCGATCTCATCATCTGCGCGACCTCGACCCCCGATGAAACCTTCCCGGCGACCGCGACGCAGATTCAGGCGCGTCTGGGAATGACCCGCGGCGCGGCCTTCGACATTCAGGCGGTGTGCAGCGGGTTTGTCTACGGGTTATCGGTGGCCAACAACTTCATCCGCTGCGGCCAGGCCCAGACCGTCATGGTCATCGGCGCCGAGACCTTTTCTCGGATTCTCGATTGGACGGACCGCACGACCTGCGTGCTGTTCGGCGACGGGGCCGGGGCGATGATCCTGCGCGGGGCGGAAAGCCCCGGTCACCCGTCCGACCGCGGCATTCTTTCCACCCATATTTTTTCCGACGGCCGCCACCATGACGCGCTCTACGTAAATGGCGGGCCGTCATCGACTCAGACCACAGGCGTCTTGCGCATGGATGGGCGCGAGGTCTTCCGCCATGCCGTGGTGCGCATGGCCGAGGCGGTCGACACGGCATTGGCGGCCCACGATCTCAATCCCGGGGATATCGACTGGCTGGTGCCCCACCAGGCCAACGCGCGCATCATCGACGCCATGGCCCGGCGCCTCAATCTACCCGCGGATCGCGTGGTGCGGACGGTGGATCGGCATGCGAACACCTCTGCCGCCTCGATCCCAATGGCGCTCTCCGAGGCGTCGCGAGACGACCGCATCCAGATCGGCGATCTGGTGCTGATCGAAGCGATGGGCGGCGGGTTCACTTGGGGCTCGGCCCTGATTCGCTGGTAGCCGCACGCCGCTGGGCGGCCGATTTGGGGTCGTAAATGGTGCGCTACGCAATTTCCAGCCCGTGTCAACGACGCACGCCATCCTCCCTTACTTGTTTGATTATTTGACCCTCACGTAACCTTGAGGTAACGTGAGATAGAGGTTTAAAGGGGAGGCATAAATGGCGGGGCAAACAATAACCCGCGCCCATCTGACAGACGCCGTCTACCAGGAGGTTGGCCTGTCGCGGAACGAATCGGCCGATCTGGTCGATTCCGTTCTCAGCGAGATCGCAGGTGCCCTGGTGCAGGGTGCTGTCGTAAAGATTTCGTCGTTCGGTAGCTTTTCCGTGCGCCAAAAGGGCCAACGCATTGGGCGCAATCCCAAGACCGGCGAGGAAGTACCCATTCTGCCCCGGCGAGTTTTGGTGTTCCGCGCCTCCAACGTTCTCAAGTCGCACATCAACGAGAACCTGGCGGGCGAGGCATGACGGTGCGCGGAATGCAGACCGGACCCGTGTTCAAGGGCCCATAACCGATCATGACGGCATTACGTCCAGGCGGAAAATCGGCCGCTGCTTTTCGGACGATCAGCGAGGTGGCCGACGAGCTGGAGGTCCCGCAGCACGTCCTGCGCTTCTGGGAGACGAAGTTCAGTCAGGTGCGGCCGCTGAAGCGTGGTGGCGGGCGGCGTTATTACCGCCCGGAAGATGTGGACCTGCTGCGCCAAATCCGCGATCTGCTCTATACCGATGGCTACACGATCAAGGGTGTTCAGCGGCTGTTGCGCGAGACTGCGGGGCGCGGCGGGCAGGAAGCCTCGCAGGGTGACGGCTTGACCGCGCGCCAGCGCAAGGAACTGACGGCCCTGCGCACGGAGCTGATGGCGCTCAGGGACCTGTTGGGGTCGATCAAACCATAGGGCCTGTCGGGCCTGTCGGGCCGGAGGGGGCCGGGGCATTGCCTTGGTCCGAGGCCCGGCGTATATAGGCGCGGCCTGCCCGCGCGGCGGCGCAAATCGATATCGGAGCGTGGCGCAGTCTGGTAGCGCACTTGACTGGGGGTCAAGGGGTCGTGGGTTCGAATCCCGCCGCTCCGACCAAATAAGTCAGTAAGTTAAACGTATACGGGAACCCAGCCCTTTGCGGCTGGGTTCCTTATGGGGTCCCTTGGGCAGCTATTCCATTCGGCCCATTCATTTCCGCCGAGATGGGACCCGCTGAAATGCTGGGCCGGTCACTCACCCCTAATACCAAATCTCGATGATGATCACCCATCTCATGGAGCGAAGCGGTCCGCCGGGTAGGCGCGGCATGCAGCGCGATGGTGGGGCATCGGGCAAGTGCTGCAACGCCCTCTGGCGGGCCGGGCCGCCCCACCGAAGGCCG
>JAZFZX010000042.1:0-9235 GCA_036444135.1 Kiloniellales bacterium
GCGGGCGCATCCCCGAAGATTGCAGGGTCGAGCCAAACAAAGCCCGCTGGATCAGGCACCGCAGCTCGCGCCAGCAGGACGGACACCGAGTCCTGTAGCGCCGCCCGCGCGCGGCCCAGATGGGCCGCGGTCTTGGCCAAGCGCGCCGCGCTCAGGCCTTCTCGCGCCAGGCGCGGGGCAAGATCGCGCATCCGCACCCGTGCGTGCGCCGGGTCGCGGTTGCTGGGATCCTCGGTCCACCCGATACCGCGCGCCCGCAGGGTTGCCCGAAGCCGGTCCCGCGGCACGCCGAGCAGCGGGCGCAAAAGGCGGAGCTGGGGCCATTCCACAAGTGGCGCCATGCCGGCCAGGCCGTCCAACCCGCTGCCGCGGCCGAGACGCAGTAACAGTGTTTCGCCCTGGTCCTCCCGTTGATGGCCAAGCACGAGATGGAGAATCCCATGGCGTGCGCACCAGGAGGTCAATAACCCGTAGCGGGCCTCGCGGGCCGCGGCTTGCACATTGGCCCGGGGCCTGGGTCCAGGCCGGCGAAGAACGTGAGACTCGAGCCCCAACCCGGCGAGCCGCGCCGCCACGGCCCTGGCCTCGGCGCCCGAGCCGTCGCGCAATCCGTGGTCGACGACGAGGCCCACGACCCCGCCGCCGTGCGCCTTGGCCCAATCCTGCAGAAGAACCGCCAGAGCCAGACTGTCGGCGCCGCCGGATACCGCAGCGGCCAGGCGCGGCTGCGGTTCGAACGGAGCGAACGCCGCCATCAGACGGGCGAACGTCTCCGCATCGACTGGCTGAGGTGCGCCGGCGGGTTGTGTGGTCGGACCGCCGCTCACGGACAGGCGAGCCGGCGGCGCTCCTGATCGGCCTGCTGCAGAATCGTCGCCGAGGCGTTGGGGAATCGGCGGGTCAGCTCGCTGTAGGTGCCGCAGGCGTCTGTCGTCTCGCCCAATGCGGCCAGCGATTTGCCGAGCTTGAGCAGGTTGTCCGGCGCCTTCTTGCTGGTCGGATACTGTTGATATCCTTCGGCAAAGGTGATCGCGGCGTCATGGTACTGGCCGCGCACGTAATGGGTTTCTCCCAACCAGTACTTGGCGTTGCCGGCCAGCCGGTGGCTTGGGTGCTGATCGATAAAGGCCCGCAGGGCCCGCGCCGCCTCTTCGTAGTTGGCCTGGCTCAAGAGACTGAAGGCGTAGTTGTACTTGTCCTCCGGCGTCGCGCCGGGAATGGCATAGGCCTGTGTGCCTGCCGACGGCGGGGTCGCGGCCTGCGTCGCGCTGCCTTGCTCCACAGTCTGAGTGCGCACCGCGGCCACGGCATCCTCGCTCACCGTGCCCAAGGTGCCCGGTTCGCCGCCGCCGGCGGCCTGAGTCCCCTGGCCGGTTCCCGCTCCCGCGACCGGCGCCTCAGGGCGCCCGCCGGTGCGCTCCTCCAGCCGGCGCAGGCGCAGGTCCACGTCGGCCACCAACTTGTCCATGCGCTTGTTCAGGCGATCGATCCGATAGGACCGCTCCTCCATGCTGCCGGTCAATTCGCGCAGCGCAGCCTCGATCTGCGAGACGCGCAGCTCCAGACGCGCAGCTTGGGTTTGGCTGACGGCCCCCTCGGTGCCGTAGACCTCGGTGATGGCGCTGGCGGGCGGCTGCTCGCCGCGATAGACGTAGCGTTGCAGGGTGTTCAATTCACGCTGAAGCCGCTTGATCTCCTCGCTCAAGCTCTGCACGTCGGAACTCTGGGCCGGCGCGGAGGAGACCCACGCCAAGGCGATCAGCATCCCCAACGCGGCGGCGGCCGAACACCGCCACACGGCGGCGGCGGTCTCGTGCGCACCGCTGCGACACGACGACATGGTTCTGAACTGCGCGATCATTGGCCTCGATTCGCTGGCAATAAGGGCCATTGGTAACGGCTATCTTACCTGACTTACCTGACCGCAATCTGTGGCGGAATTGTGACGTCTTCCACGCGCCGGCTGGTCGCCGTCGGCCACAGCCTGTCCTGCGGAATCGATCGCGCCCGCTCGAACATCCCGCCCGTCAGGCGGGCGCCGTGATCGACCGGGTGCGGCCTAGTTGACGATGAAGACCCCGCGGCGGTTCTGCGCCCAGGCCGCCTCGTTCGAACCGAGCACCGCCGGGCGTTCCTTGCCGTAGCTGAGGTTCGACACGCGGTTCGCATCGATGCCCAATGCCACCATGTAGCTGGTCACCGAATTGGCCCGGCGTTCGCCGAGGGCCAGGTTGTACTCGCGCGTGCCCCGTTCGTCGCAGTGGCCTTCGACGGTCAGCGTCACGTCCGGATAGGTCTTCAACCACGCCGCGACTTTTTCGATGGTGTCCTGAGCCTCAGGCGTCAGGTCACTCCTGTCGAAGTCGAAAAACACGCGGTCACCGACGTTGACCACCAGCCATTCCTGGGACCTGGGATCCAGACCAGGCAAGACGGCGGTGCTGGTGCCGCTGCCGCTTCCTGAACTCGCGGCCGTGCCCGCGCTGGTGGTGGCTGCCGATTCGTCCGGCGACGATTCACAGGCGGTCAACAGCGCAACCGCCGCCAAAAGCGTGAGAAACTTCAAGCGCATGTCATGCCCTTTCGAAACAACCGCAAGATTCTGCTGATTCGACCTCGATTGATCTCGTGGACCGGGAAGCGATGGCCGACCATTCCTTCTGACCACAACCGGAATCCTGGCGTGGCACCGTTTGTGAGGTCCTGCGGACTATACCGGCCCCCCCTCATGGAATCAAGGGTGACCAAGCCGGATCCGAGCCATCGATCGGGGTCAAGATTTCCCGTTCGTTGAACCCTGTAAGATCAATTGTGTAGATTTTACTTGAAAATTCTCCGCGCGAGTTGGCGCGGCTCTGACGGAAGAACGAAAGCACCCGGCCGTTGGGCGCCCAGGTCGGGCTTTCAACAAGGAAGCCTTTGGCCAGCATGCGTTCGCCACTGCCGTCCGACTTCATCACGCCGATGTAAAATTGCCCCTGAAACATGCGGGTGAACGCGATGAGATCCCCGCGCGGCGACCACACCGGCGTGGCGTATCGCCCGTTGTTGAAGCTGATGCGACGCACGTTGCCGCCGTCGGCGTTCATCACGTAAATCTGCTGGCTGCCGCCACGGTCGGAGTTGAACACGACCTGTTTCGAATCCGGCGAATAGGACGGCGACGTATCGATCGCCGGATGGTTCGTCAGGCGAGCCACACTGCGCGTGCGCAGGTCCATCGTGTAGATGTCCGAAATGCCGCCCTTTGCCATGCTCATGATCACCCGGTTGCCGTCCGGCGAGAAGCGCGGTGCGAAGGTCATCCCGGGAAAATCACCCAGCAACTCCTGCTGGCCGGTGTTCAGGTTGAACAGGTAAACCCGCGGCGATTTTCCGGTATAGGACAGGTAGGTGATCTCCTGGGTGGTCGGAGAAAACCGGGGCGTGAGCACCAGCGCCGAGCCATCGGTCAAGAACCGGTGGTTCTCGCCGTCCTGGTCCATGATCGCCAACCTCTTTTCGCGGCGGTTCTGCGGACCACTTTCGGCAACGTAGACCAGCCGCGTATCGAAATAGCCGCCCTCGCCCGTCAGGCGCTTGTAGATCGCATCGGAGATGATGTGAGCCACGCGCCGCCAATTCGACGGCGTGGTGAAATAAGCCAGGCCCGTCATCTGCTGTTCGGCGAATACGTCCCATAGCCGGAACTCGACCCTGAGCCGCCCGTCGGTCTGCATTTCGACCGCGCCGTGAACCAGCGCCTGCGCGTTGATGAGCCGCCAATCGCCGAACCGGGGGCCGGCGCGCAGGCTATCGATGCTTTGAATGAACGCGCGTTGGTCGATCGGCCGGAACAGGCCCGAACGCTCCAGGTCCGCGGTGATCACGGTGGCCAGGTCGCGGCCGGTTTTGGAATCCCCTTCGGTCGATCCGAAAAAGGCGTTGATCGCGACGGGCAGCGGCTCGACCGATCCCTGTGTGATGTCCACACGGAGTTCCGCACGCAGAGGTGCGGCTGCGGCGAACACTGCGATCCAGGCCATGGCCGCAAGAAAGTGGGCAACTTTCGTCACTTTCAGGCTTTTCAGTCCCATATCCCCGAATCCTCCCGCGGATTGATCGATAGGCCGTTTACCCGATTAAGCCTGCGCCGCCAAGCCTAGCCGCCAAACATGTAGCTTGGATCGAACTTCAGGGTCAGGTCGCGCCAGACGTTATACTTGTTGGTCGGCAGGTCGAACGGGCTGCAGCGGAAGATGGCGCGGCGCGCGTTCTCCGCCGCGCTTCGATAGAATGAATCGCTGAACATACGCTCGAAATCCACGATCTGAGCGCCGCGTACCGAGGCATCCGGGTTCAGCACGACGCGGATCTCCACGATCAGGCTCTCCGCGTCGCGGGCGCCGGGCTCGATCTGCCAGCAGCTGGCCATTTGCTGCTGAATGGCCCGCGCCATCGTCATGCGTTCGATGGCGCTGCCTTGTGATGCAGGCTGCGTTTGGCTGATGTCCGCCTGCTGCATCTCCTCGCTCTGGGCCTTGTTCTTCAGGTTCTCGACGTTTCGCAGGATCGAGGCGAGCCGGTCTTCCGGCGGCTCCTCCTTTTTCTTATCCGCCATGGCCACCTGCGTCTTGGGCTTGGGCTTGGGCTTGGGCGGCGTCTTGAGTTTTTCGGGCTCCGGTTCCGGTTCCTTTACCGGTTCCGGTTCGGGTATCGGTTCGGGTTCCGCTTCTGGCTCGGGTTCCGGTATCGGTTCTGCCACCGGTTCGGGCTCCGGTTCGGGCTCCGGGGTTGGTGGTTTCGGTGCCGGTGGAGGAATCTCGGCGACCGGCTCCGGCTCGGGTTTGGATTGCTCGACAACGGAGACGATCTCGATCGATATGAGGGGCGCCAGCGCCGCATCGGGCGCAAAGGAAAACGGCCCGATGATGAGCAGCAACAGCACGGAAAGGTGCAGCAGAGCCGAGAAGAGGGCGCCATTGCGCATGACCTCAGCCGCTCCCGTCCTCGTCGTCTTTCTTGGCGCCCTTGGCCTTGCCGGTGTCCGGCAGCTCGGCAATCAGCGCCACCCGGGTGAACCCGGCGGCGTTGACCCGGCCCATGACCTGCATCATCCGGCCGTAACTCACGGTGCGGTCGCCCCGCAGATAGATTCGGGTGTCCGGCTTGCTTTCGGTGATCGCGATCAACCGGGGGATCAAGCTATCCAACGGCACCGAAGTATCCTGGATATAGATGGCGCCCTTGGCATCGACCGAAATGACCAGCGGCTCTTCGGATTGCGTCATAGGCTGCGCCTTGGTCTTCGGCAGATCGAGCGGCACGCCGACGGTCAACAGCGGCGCCGTGATCATGAAGACGATCAGCAGCACCAGCATGACGTCGACGAAGGGCGTCACGTTGATCTCGCTCATCGGCTGGTAGGCGCGGCGCTGGCGCCGTATGCCGGCCTGCCGGGCTATGAAATCCGAAGACATTCAGCGTGCCTCCTCAAGCTGGCGCGAGAGGATCGCCGAGAACTCGCCGGCGAACGCATCCAGGCGCCCGCTATAGCGGCCCAGGTCGGTCGACAGCTTGTTGAAGCCGATCACCGCCGGGATGGCCGCCACGAGACCGAGCGCCGTGGCGAACAGGGCCTCGGCGATGCCGGGGGCAACCACCGCCAGCGTCGTGTTTTTGCTCGCGGCGATCGAGGTGAAGGCATTCATGATGCCCCACACGGTCCCGAACAGCCCGACGAAGGGCGCCGAGGACCCGACCGAGGCCAAAAAGATCATCTGGCGTTCCAAGCGCTGCATCTCGCGCCCCAGGGTGATGTCCATGACCCGTTCGATGCGCTGTTGCAGGCTCGCGCGGCTGTGTTCGCCGGCAACCGCGCCGCGCGTCGTCGAGCGACGCCACTCCTTCATGGCCGATACGAAGATGGCGGACATGGGATCGCTCGGCCGCTGGTTGATCTGCTCGTAGAGGTCGTCGAGCGAGCCGCCGGACCAGAAGTCCTCCTCGAAGGACTCGGCCCGGGCCTTGAGGCGGCGAATGCGCAGCCACTTATCGAAGATGATCGCCCAGGTCCAGAAGGAGGCCAGTAGCAACATGACCAGAACCGCCTGGACCACGATGTCGGCCTGCGTGAAGAGACCCCAGATGCTCAGGTCGTATACGGCCGAATCCCCTAAGGTCGTAGTGTCGACCGCTGTCTGTTCCATGAATTATTCCCGTTCTCTAGGTTGACGCGTGGCTGACGGCGGGCCGTAGGCCGCGAGGGCCTCCCGTACCGTCTTAGGAATGCGTGTCGGCCGGCCGGCGGCCGTCATGCAGGCGAGGCGCACGTCCAGGCGCGCCAGTTCGGTGCCGTTTCGGCCAATCACCTGCTCGGCGGTCAGCGAGGCACCTCCAAGGTCCAGTAGGCGCGAACGCACTTCGATCAAGTCGTCCAGACGCGCCGGTTTTTCGCAGGCAAGCGTGCAGCTGCGCACCACGAAGGCGAGATCGTGCTCGCGCGCCAGCGTTTCGTGATCGACGCCCACCAGGCGCAGCATCTCGGTGCGCGCGCGCTCCGCGTACTTGAGGTAGTTGGCGTAATAGACCATGCCTCCGGAGTCGGTGTCCTCGTAGTAAACACGCAGCGCCATGACATGCTGGCCCGCTTCGATGCGCCCGGACTGGCCGTTCATGGGGCCTCATCCGCATCGGGATCCAAGAGCGGCAGTTGGGGGGCGTCCCGCGGCGGGGCCAGCCCCAGGTAGGAATAGCCCGCGATGGACAGGACGCGCCCGCGCGGTGTGCGTTGCAGCAGGCCCTGCTGAATCAGATACGGCTCGATCACTTCTTCCAGAACGTCGCGCTGCTCGGACAAGGCGGCCACCAATGTCTCGACGCCGACCGGGCCGCCGCCATAGTTCTCTGCGATGGAGCCGAGATAGCGCCGGTCCATGGCGTCCAGGCCTCTGCGATCCACGTCGAGGCGCCGCAAGGCGTCGTCGGCCGCCGCAATGTCGATCTCGGAGGTGCCGGAGACCGCGGCAAAGTCCCGCACCCGGCGGAGCAGCCGGCCCGCCACCCGCGGCGTGCCGCGCGCGCGCCGGGCAATCTCCGCTGCGCCCTCCTCGGTGATCGCGACGCCGAGGACGCGGGCGACCCGCAGCACGATCTCCCGCAGCTCGGAGGGTGCGTAGAAGTCGAGCCGGAACGGAATGCCGAACCTTTCGCGCAGTGGCGAGGTGATCAGGCCGGAGCGAGTCGTTGCACCGATCAGGGTAAAGGGCGGCAGATCAATGCGCACCGAACGCGCGGCCGGCCCTTCGCCGATGATCAGGTCGAGCTGGAAGTCCTCCATCGCCGGATAGAGAATTTCCTCGACCGCCGGGTTGAGGCGGTGGATTTCGTCGATGAACAGCACGTCGCGCGGCTGCAGATTGGTCAACAGAGCGGCCAGGTCGCCAGCCCGCGCCACCACCGGGCCAGACGTGGCACGGAAGCTGACGCCAAGCTCGCGCGCGACAATCTGCGCCAGCGTCGTCTTGCCCAGCCCCGGCGGGCCGAAGAACAGCACGTGGTCGAGCGCCTCGCCCCGCGCGTCCGCCGCCTGGATGAAAACCTCGAGGTTCTCGCGCAGGGTCTGCTGGCCCACGAACTCGTCCAAGCGCGTGGGACGGACGCTCGGCTCGCCGCCATCGTCGCGGCTCAATTCGGGCGCCACGACGCGCGCCTCGTCGAGCGGTACGTCGGTCATGCCGACAACTCCCTAAGCCCTTCCTTGACGAGGGATTCCAGTGTGGCCCCGGTTCCCAGCCGGCGGCTGGCCTGGGCGACGGCCCCCAAGGCCTCGCTACGGCCGTAACCCAGGTTGCAGAGCACCGACAGCGCGTCCTCGGCGGCAGCGCCAAGCCCGGACGCAGCCACACCGTCGGCGGTCGGCGCCACCGGCCCCAGCGCGATGGCCCCGGCCTTGTCCTTCAACTCGGCGACGATGCGCCCGGCCAGCTTCGGGCCGACCCCGCTGGCCCGCGTCAGGGCCGCCTTGTCTTGGGCGGCGATGGCCTGGATCAGATCCGAAGGAGAGAGCACCGAAAGCACGGCCAAGGCCATGCGGGCGCCGACGCCCTGAACCGTCGACAGCAGGCCGAACCAGTCCCGTTCCGCCTGGTCGAAAAAACCGAACAGGTGGATGTGGTCCTCGCGCACGTGGGTTTCGACGAGAAGGCTCGCCGGCTCGCCCCGACCGCCCAGCCGCTCGAGCGTCCGGCGGGAACAGAAAACCACGTAACCCACACCGCCCACGTCGATGAGCGCCGAGTCCTCGCCCGCCGAATCGAGCGTGCCGGTCAGCTTGCCGATCATGGCAGGGCGTCCTCTCTCGCGCGTGCGCCGCGCTGGGAGGCGGCATCGGTCCAGCGCCGGCCGGAGGCGCGGTGGTGGGCGTGGCAGATGGCCACCGCCAGCGCGTCGGCGGCATCAGAGGACGCAATTTCGGCCCCGGGCAGCAGGTGCCCGACCATCACCTCGACCTGTTGCTTGGCGGCTTGGCCGGTGCCGACCACCGCCTTTTTCACCATGGTGGGCAGATACTCCGTGACCGGCAGTCCCGCCAATGCGGGCGCCAGCAGGATGGCGCCGCGGGCGACACCCAATTTGAGCGACGAGCCCGGGTTCTTGTTGACCAGCGATGCCTCCACCGCCGCTTCGACCGGCGAGTAGGTCTCAATGACGCCCGCCAAACCTTGATGGAGCTGCACCAATCGCTCGGCCAAGTCGCGTTTCGCGTCGGATCGGACGACACCGTTGCCAACATGGCGCAGCCGCGACCCGTCCACGTCGATCACGCCCCAGCCGGTGCAGCGAAGTCCCGGGTCAAGTCCAATGACGCGCATCCGCTCTCCCTTCTCCGCCACTGGTCCCGGTCACGCCGTCAGACGGTTCATGACGGCATCGGCGATTTCGAAGTTGGCCGAGACCTGCTGAACGTCGTCGCTGTCGTCGAGCGCATCCAGGAGCTTGAGTAGTTTTTCCGCGTCCAGATCCTCGATCTCGACCGTGGAAAGCGGCTTCCAAGCGAGCTGGGCCTCGCGCGGCGGCCCCAGGCACTCGACCAGATTGTCGCGCACGGCCGAGAAGTCTTCCGGGGCACAGGTGATCTCATGGCCATCATCGGTCGTCTCGACATTGTCCGCGCCGGCCTCGACGGCGGCTTCGAAGATCTCGTCCGCGGAACCGGCTTCCGGGTCATAGACGATCTGGCCCACCCGGTCGAACA
>JAZFZX010000043.1:0-6894 GCA_036444135.1 Kiloniellales bacterium
CTCGGCGTAGGCCAGGCGCTTGCTCCGGCTCACGACCCGAGCCTCGGCCAGCAAGTCGGCCGGCTGGGCGCGTTTCAGGAAGTTGCAGTTGAGGTTGATCGCGACGGTCATCTCGACCCGCCCGACGGCGCTGAGCACGGCGACGTAGCTGGCATAGCTGGCGAGTGCCACCATCATCGGGCCCGCGATGATGCCGCCGGGGCGCAGGTGGCCGGCGTCGAACGGCAGGCGCACCCGGCAGGTGCCGTCGCCGATCTCCTCCACGGCGAGGCCCATGTCCGCCACCCATGGCAGGGAGTCACGTACGATCTCGTTCAGGTCGTCGTGGGTGATGGCTGGCATGGCGACTCCTCGCAGCTTCCTTCGGCGGCCCCGAAAAGAGTCCGGTGCACGGCGCCCCCATAGCATCCCGAGGCCGGCCTGTCGAACCACGACATTCCGTTGGCGAAGGATCGATGGCCGCGCGGCCAATCCAGACGCACCAGCGGCGGCCCGCCGCAGCCGCTGCCATCAACGGTCTTGGGAAATCCGAAAGGGGGGTGTGGCCCGTACCGGTCTTAGCGGCGCTGGCGCCGCCAGCGGTCGACGACCATGTCGATGAACGACTTGTCGTCGTCGTCATCCTGCCACGCCGTCGAGAAGGAGGCCGTGCCGCTGCGCGGCCGGTGGTCCTCCGGCAGTTCGTCGAAACAGAGCCGCACCGGCACCGAAACGCCTTCGCCGACCGCGATCGCCTCGGCGTTGCGAAGCGAAGGCAGGAAATCCATCAACCCCATCGCCGATTCCGACAGGGCGCCGCGCACGAAGTCCTGGTCATTTTGATTGCTCATACGCAACGCGAAGATGGTGTTGCATTGCGACAAGATCCCGGTGGCGAGCTCGGACGGGCGCTGGCTGACCAGACAAAGCGACACGCCGTACTTGCGCCCCTCCTTGGCGATCCGCGACAACGCCTGCTTGGTCGGCTCGAAGCCGAGGCTGGTATCCTGCGGCACGTAGCGATGCGCCTCCTCGCAGACCAGCAACATCGGCACCGCCCGGTCGCTCCACACCGCGAAGTCGAACATCATCCGGCTCAGAACCGACACGACCACGTTCAGGATCTCCGAAGGCACGCCGGACAGATCCATGATGGTGATCGGCCGGCCGTCCACGGGAATGCGGAACAGGCGCGAGAGGATCTCGGACATGTTGTCCCGCGCCCCGAGTCCGCCGAACATGAAGGCGAATCGCGAGTCCAGGCGCAGGGCGTTGGCCCGCGACTTGAGCCGCAGGTACGGCGCCGAGTTCTCCGGGTTGTCCAGCTTGCCCATGGCCTCGTCGAAGATCTGCAGCAGCTCGCTGATCTGATAGGGAACGGGCGTGTCGACCGTGATGGACTTGGCGCTGTCCGGGTCGCCGCTCGATGCGAAACGGCGCTTGGCCTCGGGAATCGCTTCGCCGAGGATCGCCGTCTCCGCGGCCCTGGTCTCGCTGTTGGCGCCCACCATCACCTCGGTGATCTCGTCGAAGGTGAACAGCCAATAGGGCAGCTTGAGGTTGGCCGGGTTGAGCACCTCCGCGAAATCACCGAAGGCGTGCGAGTATTCGTTGTGCGGGTCGAGCAGCAGGATGTGGGCGTTGTTGTGACGCTCCAGGATCGCACGAAGCGTCAGCGCGACGGCACACGACTTGCCCGATCCAGTCGTGCCGAGAATGGCAAAGTGCTTGCCCAACAGGTTGTCGGTTTCAATAAAGGCGGGCAGCGCCGTGTCCTGATGGATGGTGCCGATGCGCACCGTATCCACGTTAGGGCGCGAATAGACGCGGCGCAGGTCCTCCTTGGTCGCGGTATAGATGCTTTCGCCGAGGGCGGGAAAGACGGACACGCCGCGCTGGAACGGCGCTTCCTCGTTATCGGCGTTGTTCTTCGCCTCGCCGACCAGCTCCATCTCGATGATGTAGACCTCGTCGTCGCTGGCGTCCTGCTTGGGAATGGGTATGCTCAGGCCGCTCACCATCCCAAACACGGTCGTGGTCGGTGAGATTAGCTTGACCAGGGTTCCGATCTGCAGCTTCGGCACTTCGGCCGTGCCGTCCTCGCGCGCCTGGCGCTCGAGCAACGTGATCACCTGAGAGCCCGAGACGGCGATCACGCGGCCGACGCGACAGGACTCCGAATCAGCGCCGCTTGCCTCCTTCGGCTCGTCCGGCGAGTCCGCCGGCGCCTCAAGGTCTACCTCGGCCACGGCAACGGCTTTACGCGGACGGCTCAAGGATACGCTCCTTCGGGAAATTGAGTGAGACGGTGGTGCCAGCGCCGATTTCGCTTTCCAAAGTCAGGGAGCCACCGTGCAGTTCGATCAGCGCCTTGGTGATCGGGAGCCCCAGACCCGTGCCCTCGTAGGTGCCGCTATAGGCACTTTCGACCTGGCCGAAGGGGCTCAAGACCTTGTCGAAGTCCTCTTCGGAAATACCTATGCCGGTGTCGGACACGGCCAGGCACAGGCCGCCGCGCGTGGGCTGGCGGATATGGACAGCGATCTTGCCTCCCTCGGGCGTGAACTTGACGGCGTTCGACAAGAGGTTGACGAGGCATTGCTTGAGCAGCCGCTCATCGCCGAACAGCCCCGGCAGCTCGCCCTTGTACTCGATTTTCAAGGCGACGCCGGCGTCCCGCGCGCGTTCCTGGATCAACCGGATGGACTTCTTGACCACGTCGTCCAGGTCGACGTCGCCTTCGCTGATTTCCAGGTTGCCGGTCTCGACCTTCGAGATGTCGAGTATGTCGTTGATGACGTCCAGCAGATAGGCGCCACTCTCGTGGATGTCTTGGATGTATTCACGGTATTGCACGGTGCCCAGCGGGCCGAGCATTTCGTCTTTCATGATCTCCGAGAAACCGAGAATCGCATTCAAGGGCGTGCGCAACTCATGGCTCATGTTGGCCAGGAACTCGCTCTTGGCCCGGTCGGAGGCCTGCGCCACCACCAGCGCCCTGCGGGCCGTCTCGGTCGAGTCCTCAGCATTCTGCTTGGCCACCAGCAACGCCGCCTCGACCCGGTGGCGTTCCATGATGTAACCGAGCTGCTGACCGTAACGGTCGAGAAGCGAATTTCGCTTGTCGCGTTTCCCGCGAAGTTCAAGCATATCTGCACCAAATTTACTCTGGTTTGAGCGCAACGGACCATAGCGTCCAAAAATCAACAGTTGCTTAACGATACCGGTCCGCTAAGGGCCTGCGACAGATGGTGGAACGGGTGTCCAGGGTCTCGGGTAGCGTTGACCGGTGGTCGTCGCGCCAAATCCCGGCTTTGCGGCATGCTTGGCGCAATCTCCACTCACGTGGAAGCGCGCCGGCCCTCACCCCAACGGAAAATGCTCCGATAACCGGCGTTGGAGGCGGCAGGTTTGAGTGGGCTTTGGGTCTATACGGCCCGCTTGACCTTGCAACGTGCGCCCCCGACGACGGAATCAATCGTCTCCTGATCGCTGCTGAAAGGCAGAAGAATGCTACGGTAGACGATGGCGTTGCCAGCCGGATCGAAGTACTCGCCACTGGTCACCGCCGGGACCCTTTGTTCGAGCACCTCATCAATATTGCGCGTGGCATGATCCAAAAGGCTGTCTTTCGTCAGACCGTCGATGGTGATCTTGCCTTCCACGCCGCTCAAAGTTTCGGCGACGGCATCGCCAATGAACCGGAATACGGATTTCTGCGGTGGGTCGTGTGCCACCAGGCTGAAACAATGGGGCCATATATCGGCCAGCGCTTCGGGATCGAAATCCTCGAGCGACGGGAACCTGCGGTCGCCTCTTCGGTCCCACCAAAAGGCCATCAGGCGCATGTTCAAGCGCCGCTCGCGCAGCGCCGCTCGCTGCTCCAAATTCCTTTTTTCATTCATGGTGTTTGCCCGGTAATCTCCGGCCCCCTCGCCTGCCCACCCGCGCGCTATGCTAACAGATTGTGACCCAGCCTGGGCAAACACTTGACTCCCCCCGGCACGAAGACAGCGCGGCACGCGCCACCTGCATCGATGATGGACGCCGATCCGCCGGCCGCGCCAGCCGGACCAGGTCTTGCGGTAACCCGGCCGATCCGGGCAGAGTGAAGCCCGACCCCGAAGGACCGGCCGAAAGGGAGCGCCAACATGAGCGAGACCGGCGAGTCAGCGGCTAAGATCACCGTGGCGGCGCAAGGATTGCTGCTGCGTCATGATGCCGGGGGGATCTGCACCCTGACGCTCAACAGGCCGGATCAATACAACGCCTTGTCCGATGCTCTGATCGACGAACTGCAGGCGGCGTTCAATGGTCTCGCCGAGGACGACACCGTGCGGGTGGTGGTGCTGGCTGGCCAGGGCCCGGCCTTCTGCGCCGGCCACGACCTCAAGGAGATGCGCCAAAATCCGAACCGGTCCTATTACGAAGAGCTGTTCAAGAAATGCAGCCGCATGATGATCTCGATGATCCGCCTGCCGAAACCCGTGATCGCCCGCGTCCACGGCCTGGCGACGGCAGCCGGTTGCCAGCTGGTGGCCCATTGCGACCTGGCGGTCGCCGCGCACGACGCCGGCTTCGGCACATCGGGCATCCGGGTCGGTTTGTTCTGCATGACACCCGGCGTCGCGCTGTCGCGCAATGTTCACCGCAAACATGCCTTCGAGATGCTGTTTTCCGGCGATATCGTGGCACCGGAACGGGCGCTTGAGATCGGGCTCGTCAACCGCGTCGTGGCACCCGACGAGCTGGATGCCACCGTCGGCGAATTGGGGCAGGCCATATTGGGAAAATCGCAGGCCGCCATAGCCGCCGGAAAACGCGTCTTCTACCGGCAGCTCGAAATGGACCTGTCGGCGGCCTACGAGTACGCCAGCCAGGAGATGGCGGCCAACATGATGTTTCACGACGCCGGCGAAGGCATCGATGCCTTCATCGGCAAGCGCAAACCGGTGTGGCTCCACAAATAGTTTACCAAACCTTGCTAATCTGCCCCGCACACAACGGCGGGCGGTGATTTTTCATGCGGATACCCAGAGCGAAGCCGGCAGTCTGCGTCTTTAGCGGGATGGTCCTTCTCGCCAACCTCGCCGGCTGCAGCGACGACTTCCTCGACCGGGTGCAGGGGACCTCCGACAACCTGGCCCGCTACGCGGAGGACTCGGGCCTGACGCCCAAGTCGGCGGCGACCCTGGACGCGCTCTATGAGGAGGGCGTGGAGCTGCGCCGGCGCGGCGCCGACGCCGAAGCGGTGGCACGATTCCGCGAGGCGGCCGAGGAAGGCCACGCGGCCGCCGCCTACGAGCTGGCCCAAGCCTACAGGGAAGGCCGCGGCACCGAACAGGACGGCGAGAAGGCGGCGCAATGGTTCACCACCGCCGCCGAACGCGGCGATCCGCGCGCCCAGTATCTGGTGGGCGCCGCCTATTACGGCGGTTCCGGCGTGGATCAGGATTACGAAATCGCGGCCGTCTGGCTCGGCAAAGCGGCGGTCCAGGGTCATGTCCGCGCCCAGTTCCTGTTGGCCGTGGCCTTCGCCAACGGCCGCGGCGTGGCGCAAAACCAGGCCTGGGCGGCCCGCTGGTATGGCAAGGCGGCACGTCAAGGCCACCGCGAGGCGCAGTTCACCTATGGCTTGATGCTGGCGACCGGCCGCGGTCTGCCCCGCGACCCGCGCCAGGCCTATACCTGGCTGACCATCGCGGCAGCCGGCGGATACGGCCGCGCCGAGGAACCCCGGCGCTCGGTTGCCGGGCTGCTCACGCCATCGGACATCGACGACGCCGAGGCAGCCGCCCGGCGGTTCGTCCCCGGCCCCGCCACGGCCTTTGCCGACCCGCCCACGGTCAAATACGTGCAGCACGCGCTGAACGCGATGGGCTTCCTGTCCGGCCCCGTGGATGGAATCTTCGGGACGCGCACCCACGCCGGGATCCGCGCCTACCAGCAGGCCCGCGGCCAGTTGCCCAACGGCCAGGTGACGCACGAGCTGCTGGTCAGCCTGTTGCAGGAGCCGCGCGTCTAGTCAGACGTATACCAACGGTCCTAGATATTGACCCCTTTCATGGGTGAAAATCGGTTCGTCCGAGCAGGCGCGGCGTGAAGCGCGATGCGGAGGCATCGGGCAAGCGGTGCAACGAACCCGGCGGGCCGATTTGCACCACCGAAGGCCGGGCGCTTTTTGGCCGTCGGCGTCGTCGTTCGTCGCTTGAAGTGGACGGCACTACGGCGCGGCTCGCTCCTAGCCGGCGCGCCAAAATCGCCTCGGTGAAATCGGTCAATATCTAGGACCGTTGGTATTAGGCGACATCGCTATGCCATGCGAGGCCGCGGCACCCAACCCCGCGCGCCGCCAACCTGCGTCCAACTTGTTCGATTTGATAAATGTTCCCGCCGCCGTCAGCGGTCGCGTGAGTGCCGTTGCCGTGATCGACCCGATCGCCGGTAATGGATTTATGGGCCTTCCTGGATCTGCGCGGCCCGGGTGGCGACCTCGTCCGTCGGGGCATTCTCCAGGTCGATATCAGACGGGGGGTTGGTGAGGTCCTTCTCGTTTGAGATTCTGTTCACCTCGTCGAGCATTTCCTTGGTGACGGGCTGGCTCGAGGCCGCTGCCGCAAAGCCCGCCGCATCTTCGATGGTGGTGTCGCCCTCCCCCAGACTGAGGTCCCGGATAGCGTCGAGGTAGCTCTGCACCCGCTGGAGCCTGGAATCCTCGTTCGAGACCTCGAAGGCCCTCTTCGACGCCTTGATGGAATTGAAGCTGCCCTTGAGGTCCATCCCGTTGTAGCCGTCGTAGGCAGCCTTCTTCGCCTGGCCCGGCGCGGTCGCGTGGCCGACGCCGCTCACGCCGTCAACCTCGTGGCCGAGCGCCCGTCCGTTGGCGGACTTGTCGCCCGAGTAGCCGTTGGCCAC
>JAZFZX010000044.1:0-3558 GCA_036444135.1 Kiloniellales bacterium
GCCTGAACGCCGGCCTCAGGTGCCCTTCAAGGTCGCCAGGAACTCGCGGAACTCGCGGGGGCTCAGGCCGCTCTTCTTCCTGAGTTCCTCGAGCGCCTCGGCATCGTCGAGCCGGTCCTGGTCGATCAAGTCGCGCAGCAACGCCAACGCCGGGCCGGATATTTCGGCGCTGGTCAATTGGTAGTCCTCGAAGGCCTCCCAAATGTGCGGCACCCATTTCTGCACGATGTCGCACAGCACGTCGGCGTAAGCGCGGATCTCGTACTGGGCATGGGGGTCGGCGCGCAGGCTGAGGAAGTGCAGCAGGTTGTACAGGTCGATCTTCCAGTACCACTGGGTGTAGTAGTTGGCCGGCAGCACCATGCGCGCCAGCTCGCGCGCCAGACCGGTGCGGTGCTCGTCGAGGACCTCGCCGGCCAGGTTTTCGTTGAGCAGCTTCGAATAGATGGTATAGGCGCGGTTCCCTTCGGCCTTGATCTCGCGCAGAATCTCCTCGGCCTCCGCCTCCGGCACCTCGCCGTCGCGGCCTTGCCGGTTACTGCTCGACTGGGGTGCCAGCTCGTGGCGCGGCGGCGTCGGCGGCAGGGTATCGGCCAGGTCGCGCAGGCCCAACAGGTCCGGCTCGGCACTGGCCGCTTGCGCTTCGATCAGGCGCTCGACGTGCCGTTCCGCGCGTCGGCTGTCGAGGTAGGGCCGGTCGGGCACGTAGAACTCGTGGTCGAGGATCGAGTAGCGGGCCGAGTACTCGTTTACGTTGGCGGTGCGGTGGCGGATCCATTGCCGTGCGACGAAGATCGGCAGCTTTACGTGCAGCTTGATCTCGCACATCTCGAAGGGCGTTGTGTGGCGGTGGCGCATGAGGTAGCGGATCAGCCCGCGGTCGGTGCTGACCGCTTTGGTGCCCTTGCCGTAAGAGACCCGGGCGGCCTGAACGACGGCGCCGTCGTCGCCCAAATAGTCGATCACGCGGATGAAGCCGCGGTCGAGCACGGGAACGGGCTCGTAGAGGACCTCCTCCAATGCCGGGACGGTGGCGCGCCGGGTCGTGTACTGGGTGTTTCTCAGTTCCGCGATCGCGGCGTCCTGCTCGGACGTGATGCCCGTCTCGTCGGGCCGCTCTTCACCCGTCGGCTCCGTCGGATGGTTGTCCGGGCCGGACGCGGGCTGGCTTTGTGCTGACATCCTGACCTCCCGGGCGCACTCTATCGCGGGCCACCGGCCGCTGCCACGGTTTCATCGCGGCCGGCGGATGTTATCCACAAGAAAGCGGCGCCGGTGGGCGGCTTTTGTCGTTGCCGGCAGGAGCCCTAGCGGCGGTCGGCGCGGCATGTGCTGCCGCAAGGCCGGCATCCTGAACTAGGTCAACCGTCGCAGAGCTTACCGGGCTCGAACAGCAAACGGGCCGCCCGATGCGGACGGCCCGTATGCAATCAAGAGTGCGGCCAGTCGGCTATTGCGCCATGGTCCGGCGCGCCACGCCCTTTTCGGTCAGGAACGCCTCGAGCTCGCCGGTCTCGGCCATCTCGCGCACGATGTCACAGCCGCCGACGAACTCGCCCTTGACGTAGAGCTGGGGGATCGTCGGCCAGTTGGAGAAGTCCTTGACGCCCTGGCGCAGGCCCGGGTCCTGGAGCACGTCGATGCCCTTGAACTTCACTGCCAGGTGGCTGAGGACCTGGACCACCGCGGCGGAAAAGCCGCATTGCGGAAAGACCGGCGTGCCCTTCATGAAGAGCACCACGTCGTTGCTTTCGACCTCGGAGCGAATCCGCTCGAAGACGGGGTTGTCCATGTTCAAAGACCTTTCGGCAGTTGCGTTTCTGTTGTCGGGTCGTGCGGCGCGCGTCTCAGGCCTCGGGCGGCGCCGAGGTCTGCAGGGCGAGCGCGTGCAATTCGCTGCCCATCCGGCCCTGGAGCGCCTGGTAGACCATCTGATGCTGCTGCACCCGGCTTTTGCCCTTGAAGGCGTTGGATACCACATAAGCCGCGTAGTGGTCGCCGTCGCCGCGCAGGTCTTCGATCTGCACCTGTGCGTCGGGAATCGCCTGCTTGATCAGGCTTTCGATATCGGCCGGGTTCATCGGCATGGCGTGGCGTCCTCGCGGACCGGCGGTTCTGGCGCCAAAGGCGCGCCTATTGCTGTTCTTCCATATAGGCGGGAAGCCAGCCCTCATGGGCCGCCCTCAGATCATCGAGGGATATGGTGTGCCCCTCCGGCAAGGTCAATGCTTCGCCGCCTGTAGCGCCGATCACCGCCGCCGGTACGCCGGCCTCCTCGGCCGCCCGGACCAGTGCGGCGCCGTCGGCGCCCGTCACAATGTAGCGCGCCTGGTCTTCCCCAAACAACCATGCGTGCAATGGGGGCAAGGTTTCGCCGTCTCCGTTGGGCCGCTCGATGGAGGCGCCGAGGCCGCCGGCCAGGGCCATTTCGGCTAGCGCGACGGCGAGCCCGCCGTCGGAAAGGTCGTGGCAGGCGGTGACCCGCCCCGCCGCGATCACGCCCCGCACGAAATCCCCGTTGCCGCGCTCGGCGGCCAGGTCGACCGGCGGCGGCAGGCCGTCCTCGCGGCCCGTGGTTTCCCGCAGGTAGGCGGAACAGCCCAGGTGCCCGCGGGTCTCGCCGATCAGCACGATCGCCTCGCCTTCGCCCGCGAAGGCCACGTCCGCGACCCGCGACAGGTCGTCGATCAGCCCGACGCCGCCGATCGCCGGTGTGGGCAGAATGGCTTCGCCGTTGGTCTCGTTGTAGAGCGATACGTTGCCGGAGACGACGGGATAGTCGAGCGCCCGGCAGGCCTCGCGCATGCCCTCGATGCAACCCACGAACTGGCCCATGATCTCCGGCCGCTCGGGGTTGCCGAAATTGAGGTTGTCGGTGAGCGCCAGCGGCGTGGCGCCGACCGCCGTCAGGTTGCGCCAGGATTCGGCCACCGCCTGGGCACCGCCGCGCCTGGGGTCCGCGCGGCAATAGCGCGGCGTGCAGTCCACCGTCGCGGCGAGCGCCCGGTCGCTGCCGTGGATGCGCACCACCGCGGCGTCGCCGCCGGGCCGGCGCACGGTGTCGGCCATGACCATGTGGTCGTACTGCTCCCACACCCAGCGCTTGCTGCAGTGGTCGGGCGCCGCCAACAGGTCCGTCAGGACCCGGCCCGGGTCCTCCGGCGGCGGCACGTCGGTGGCGTCGGTTTCGGGCGCCGCCGGTGTCGCCGTCCACGGCCGGTCGTATTCCGGCGAGGCCTCGGCCAGCGGGTCGATCGGCAGGTCGCCCACCACCTCGGCGTTCATCTTGAGGACCATGCGCCCGGTCTCGGTCACCCGGCCGATAATGGCGAAGTCGAGGCCCCATTTCTCGAACACCCGCCGGGCCACGTCCTCCTTGTCGGGCTTGACCACCAGGACCATGCGTTCCTGGCTTTCCGACAGCATCATCTCGTAGGGCGTCATACCCGCTTCCCGGCAGGGCACGCGGTCCAGCTCCAGCTCCACCCCGAGCCCGCCCTTGGAGGCCATCTCGAAGGTCGAGCAGGTCAGGCCCGCCGCCCCCATGTCCTGGATCGC
>JAZFZX010000045.1:0-2123 GCA_036444135.1 Kiloniellales bacterium
ATGGTGCGCCAGTATTCGAGCCCGCCGCGCAGCACCATGACGCCGGCGATGGCGACGAAGGGGAGGGTCAGCTCGTCCACGCCCGCGCCCCGGAATACCTTCGCGAGCAACCAGCCGAGCAACGCCAACCGGGCGACGCCGACGGCGGCCGAGACGAGGCTGATCAGCACCGCGCCCGCGATGCGGCGGCGCACGCCTTCGGTGAACGTCCACAGCCGTCTGTCGAAGTACATGTCGCGCCGCTCTTTCCGTCCTCGGGTAGCCGTCGGGCGGCGAGGCCGCCATCGACGACGCGCTTGGCGTCGCCCGGTGCCAGTTAAGCGCGCAACCTTTTAGCCGTCGCCTCCTCGTCCTCGCCCATGTGGCAACTGTAGCCGACGACATCAGCGGCCAGGATCGCAGCAAGACGGCGCTCCATTGGCAATCACCCTCAGGTGGAAGATTACCGGAACACCGCGGCGGAATCTATGTCGCGACGGAATGGTCGAATGTCCGCTTCTGGCTATAAGCAGACGTTCTGAGCCAATGGCGAGTAGGTCCGCTTTACCCCCGAAAGCGGACGTAATTGGAGGTGGCGCTGGATGTCCGCTTTTAACCCAAAGCGGACATTGGCGAGGTTGAACACCCGGCTCGGGCTACTGCCAAGAGACAGATCCTAATTTAGTCCGGCCAGCTTCTCCTCGAACGCCGCGCCCCTTGCCTGGAGCGCCAAGTTCTGCTCTTGAAGGGCCCGTATCGCCGCCAGGATCACGCCGGCCATGTTGGAGGACCCGTGTCGCCTTCGACAGCCCAATGTGCGGCCGTTCTCGGCATCTGGAGGAGCCATCGGGGGAATCTCGGGTAAGGTTGCTACGACGTTCACGCGTCGGCCGTGGCCACCCGCGCCGGGGTTGTCTCCTGGCCCCAACTCGGCAAAGGAATCGTGGACTGAAAGGCCCCGGCCGCGGCCGCGATGGCCGGCGGCACCACGTGCCGGTCTTCGGCTTCGTCGGCCGATTCGCGGACCGCCTCCAGGAGCTCATGGTGATCCGGCAAATGTTCGATCAACCCCTTCTTGCTCACCACGAGCCGCTCGACGTAGTCCTTCCAATCACTCTCGGACGTAGACCCATCGAGCGGCAGGGAGACATCGTTGAAATAGCCCTTGCTGTACAGCACACAGAGGTAGTTCCAATGGTCGAAGGCACGGGTCCCTTTTGTATCCATTGCATTGGGGAAGGTGTGGCGCCACAGCTCCAGCTGTTGGCCCAAGGTCTCAGACAATTCGACCTCCGATCGAGCCGCTACCCAGAAGGGCTCCGTACGGTTCGAGCTGTAGTAGTGCATCATGATGAAGTCCCGGACTTCCTCGTAAAGCTTCTCCATGGCCCGGTTGAAGCTGTCGGCGAACACCGGGCTCATGGCCTTGTCGGGGAAGTGCTGCACCAGCCAGCGGGCGGCGGCCTCGATTATGAAAATGCCGGTCGATTCCAGGGGTTCGATGAACCCGGCCGACAGCCCGATCGCCACGCAGTTCTTGACCCAATTGCGCCGCACGCGCCCGGTACGCATGCGGATCACGCGGGGCTCCGCATCCCGGCCCGCCTCGCCCAGGTGAGCCCGGAACTCCTCGATCGCCTCCTCGTCGCTGCGGAAACGGCTGGAGAAGACATAGCCGGCTCCAATGCGGCTGTAGAGCGGGATCCGCCAGCACCAGCCGGCACCCAGCGCCGTGCTCCGCGTGCAGGGCTCCAAGCGCGTCGGGTCCGGGTGCGGTACATCGGCCGCCAGCGCGCTGTCGCACAGCAGATGGCTCGAATAGGACTCGAACGGTTCGTTCAATACCTTGTCCATGATGAGCCCGCGGAAACCCGAACAATCGACCACCAGCTGCACCGGCATCAGCCCACGTTCCTTGAGCTTGAGCGCCGTGATGAAGCCGTTCTCGCCCTGTTGCACCTCCTCCACGTCGTCGAGCACGTGCTCCACGCCCTGCACGACCGCCAGGTCCCGCAGAAACAGCGCGAACAGGCCCGCGTCCAGGTGATAGGCGTAGGCAACCTTGTAACCGTAATCGGCGTCGCTCAGCAGGCGCGGCCCCTTGAGGAAACGGATCAAGTCGCCGATCGGCACCATGGCGTCGG
>JAZFZX010000046.1:0-2980 GCA_036444135.1 Kiloniellales bacterium
ACCCAGGGCCGTTTCACGGGCCGCATCGACACGGACCTGGAGGCTATCGCATTCGCCGCGGCCGGGCCGAAGCTCGACGCCGCCATGCACTGGTCCGCCGATTGGGACGGCGCGGCGTTGAGCTTGACGCTCGCGGACGACAGCCGCATCGACGTTACGCGGATCGATGCCGCCGCTCTGCGCGCCCTGGGGCTCCCTGACGATATCGCCGCGGAGGCCATGGCGCTGACCGGCGGCCGATTGTCCCTGTCGCTGCCGGCCGACGCATCGCAACCGGCCAAGGCGACGTGGCGCCCTGCCAACGGCACCTCGGATTTGACGGCGGAGGGCACGGCCGAGCTGAACGCGGGGCCGATCAGCGCCACGATTTCCGGCCTGCATCTCTCCATACCCGCCGGGGAACCAGCCAGCGGGCGGGCAATCATCGACGCGTTCAGCCTCAGCGGGGCGGATTTCGAGATTTCAGGCTTCGACATCGCGGACCTGGCGGTGATGGGATCTTTCGACGGCACGTCGGAGTCCTTCGCAGCCGAGGCCACGGTGCGCGCGGGCCTGCGCGACCCGGCAACAGACGACTTGTCGGCACAGCATGTCGATCTGGCCCTGCCGCTCCGCGCGACACGCCAGACCGGCACCACGTCGATCGTCCTCGCCGCACCGGGCCGGCTCACGGCATACGGACTTCGCCTAGCCGGCGCCCTCACCGCCGAGAAACCGGTCGAAGTGGCCATAGAGACTTTCGAACTCATCTTGCGCGACGGAGGCAGCGACGAGTCCGGTCGCGCCTACGCGCACCGAACGGACCTCGCCATCGGCCAATCCGAATTCCTGCTCCAGCGCGAGGGCGACGACCCGATCCGCCTTGCGGTGCAGGCGCCGCGGGTGTCGCTGGCTGGCTCGGGCGACCTGAATGGCCTCTACCGGGTCGAAGCGAAAGTCGTGGGCGCAAGCCTGGCATTGCCGGACTTCGAGCTGGCGTTCGACGACCTGTCGGCCACCGTGACCTTGCCGGGCGATGCGGAGCAGGCCGCGGCACGCTTCGACGTGGCCGTGGTCCGCCACACCGGAACCACGCCCGCCTTTGCACCGCACCGTCTGTCGGGACAGGCGACGCGGCGCGGCCCGCACCTGGACCTGACCGCAGATGCATATGGCCCCGGCGACCGGCGGGCAGCCGGCGTTACGGCCCGCCACAACCTCGCCGAGGGCAGCGGAGGCGCTGTGGTGCAGATCGTGCCGCTGCTATTCTCACCCGGCGGTCTCCAGCCGGCGGAGCTGTCGCCGCGTCTCGCGGACATTGTCGAGATGACCGGCACCGCCGACGGCACGGCGAACCTGGAATGGACATCGGACGGCCTGTCGGGCACCGCCGAGGTGAAGCTCGACGGCGCATCGTTCCGCACGGAGGATGTTGCCGTGGAGGGCCTCAGCCTGCATCTGTCGCTCGACGGGCTTTGGCCGCCTTCCAGCCCGCCGGGCCAGATGCTCCGGGTCCGCAAGATCGATATCGGCACCCCGGTGGAAAACTTGGTTGCGCGTTACCGGCTGCCGCCCGATGCGCCGGGACAGGTTCTCGTGGAGGAGGCACGATTTGCGCTGGTCGGCGGTCAGTTTGCCGTGCGCGACGCCCTGATCGACCCCGCCTCGAAAAACCTCGAACTCCGCGTACAAGTGGACAACCTGAGCCTCGCCCGCCTGTTCGAGACGCTGGCCGTCGACGGCCTTTCCGGACAAGGCGAGCTGGCCGGCACCATACCCGTTTCGATCCGGGGCGATCAGGTTGCGATTCGCGACGCGCGGCTCGTTTCGCGCGCGCCGGGTGTCTTGCGCTTCCGCTCGGCCACCGCGAGCGCCGCCCTGCAATCCGGCGGTGAACCGGTCGAGCTGATGTTGAAAGCCCTGGAGAACTTTCAGTACGATACGCTGAGCCTGACCGGCGGATTGGACCAGGACGCCAACACCGAGCTGAGACTGGAGATCCTGGGCAGCAACCCGGACGTGCTCGAAGGCCACCCCTTCCAGGTCAACATCAACCTGACCGGGGACCTGGGCCCGATCCTCGATGCCGTGCGGCAGGGGCACGAAATCTCCAGCGATTTGTTGCGCCGATCGTGGAAACTTTCGCCGTGAACCACGTATAACAGTCTGTCGAGACGCCGCGGATGGTATGGCGGGCATCAGAGCCATCTGTAACCGGCCCCTTGCCACGGCCCGGCTGCTTGCCGCAGCATAGGGCCGCGGAGTCGCCCACGGGCGCCGGCCGCACAGAGGAAAGACCGCAACCCATGAAAATCACCCGACCTGATCTTGGCGCCCCGTTGCTGGCTGTTGTCCTTCTGGCCGGTACCGTGCTCACAGCCTGCCAGCCGACGGTGAAAGTGGAGGCGCCGCAGGAACCGATCACCATCAACCTCAACATCAAACTGGACGCCGAGGTGCGCTTGAAGATCGAGGAACAGGCCCAGGAAGACATCGCGGCCAACCCCGATATCTTTTGATGACGCACTCGACGTGTTCCGGTCATTCCGGTGCGCATAGGAGACGGAAATGAAAAGACGACAAGGCTCCCCACTGGCACTGGTGGCCATGGCGCTTCTGGTTCTGGGGCTCTTGACGTCGTTCGCCACCACGCCCGCCGCAGCCCAAGACCTGGACCAATTGCGCGCCTCGGGTGCGATTGGCGAACGCTATGACGGCTACGCCGTCGTTCGCGAGTCCGGCGCGGGCGGGGCAAGTCAACTGGTGCAGCAGGTCAACAACCAGCGGCGCGGTATTTATGAACAGCGCGCAGCCTCTCAGGGTGCTTCGGCCGAAGACGTTGGCCGGGTCTATTCCGCGCAGATCATGCAGAAAGCCCCGCGAGGCACGTGGTTTCTCGACGAAAGCGGAAGTTGGCGTCAGAAATAACAGGCAGCTCTGATCCAGGCGGTATGCCGGCGCGGCGAAATCGATTTGGGATGGTCCTGCGCGGGCTTACGCT
>JAZFZX010000047.1:0-3072 GCA_036444135.1 Kiloniellales bacterium
CGTCTCGCCGGCCCTCATCTACACCGAGCCGGGCGTGATCGTGACCCACTTCATCGAGGGCCGTACGCTGGAGGCCGCCGACCTGCGCGCGCCGGAGCGCCTCGAACCCGTGGTCGCGCTCATCCGCCGGGTTCACCACGAGATGCCCAAGTACCTGCGCGGGCCGACCCTCTTCTTCTGGGTATTCCACGTGATCTCCGATTATGCGGCGACGCTGCGCGAAGACGGCAGTCCGCGCGTACCGCTGCTGAACGACCTGCTGGCACGGGCCGAGAAGATGGAGCAAGCCGTCGGCCCGATCGACGTGGTGTTCGGGCACAACGATCTTTTGGCCGGAAATTTCATCGATGATGGTGAACGGCTGTGGCTGGTCGATTGGGACTACGCCGGCTTCAACAGCCCGCTGTTCGATCTCGCCAACCTGGCATCCAACAACGAATACGCGCCGGAGATGGAGGCGGCGCTGCTCGAAACCTATTTCGGGGTCCCGCCCGAGGAAAGGCTCCTGCGGGCCTTTGCGGCGATGAAATGCGCTTCACTGCTGCGCGAAACCATGTGGTCCATGGTCTCCGAGATCCACTCGACCCTCGACTTCGACTATGCCGCCTACACCGACGAGAACATGGCGCGGTTCGAGCGGGCCTACGCGCAGTTCGCGGCGATGGAGTAGGCGGGCAGATGGCATCGCTTCCCAGCTCCGCGCGGGCCGTCATCATCGGCGGCGGCATCGTCGGTTGTTCGACGGCCTACCATCTGGCGCAACTGGGCTGGCGCGACGTGGTGCTGCTGGAACGCGCCAAGCTGACCAGCGGCTCCACCTGGCATGCCGCCGGCCTGGTGGGACAGCTGCGGACCAACGCCAACATCACGCAGCTCCTCAAATACAGCGTCGAGCTGTATGACCGGCTCGAGGCGGAGACGGGACAGGCGACCGGCTGGAAGATGAATGGCGGCCTGCGGCTGGCGTGCAACGAGGAGCGCTGGACCGAGGTCAAGCGACAGGCCACGACCGCCCGGTCCTTCGGGCTGGAGATGCACCTGCTGGGCCCCGCCGAGGCGCGGGACCTGTGGCCGTTGATGGACGTATCCGACGTGGTCGGCGCCGCCTTTCTGCCGACCGACGGCCAAGCCAATCCCTCGGACATCGCCCAGGCACTCGCCAAGGGTGCGCGCAAGGGCGGGGCGCGGCTGATCGAGGATTGCCCGGTGACCGGCATCCTGACCGAGAAGGGGCGCGCGGTGGGCGTGCGCACGGACCAGGGCGACATCGCCGCCGAGGTCGTGGTCAATTGCGGCGGCCAGTGGGCGCGCGACATCGGACGCCTGGCCGGGGTCAACGTCCCGCTGGTCTCGGTCCAGCATCAATACCTGATGACCGAACCTGTCGCCGGCGTGACCGGCACGCTGCCCACCCTGCGCGACCCCGACCGCCTGATCTATTTCAAGGAGGAGGTGGGCGGCCTGGTGATGGGCGGCTACGAGCCCGATCCGATTCCCTGGGCCGCGGAGGGGCTTCCCGACGGCTTCCACTTCTCGCTTCTCGACGTCGACGTGGGGCACTTCGAGCCGCTGATGGAACAGGCCATGATCCGCGTGCCGGCGCTGGCCGAGGTCGGCGTCAAGGAGATGATCAACGGGCCGGAATCCTTCACCCCGGACGGTAATTTCATCCTGGGCGAGGCGCCGGAGCTTCGGAAATTCTTTGTCGGCGCGGGGTTCAACGCCTACGGCATCGCGGCCGGCGGCGGGGCAGGCAAGGCGCTGGCCGAATGGATCGCCGGCGGCGAGCCGCCGCTCGACCTCTGGCCGGTCGATATTCGCCGCTTCGGCCGGCCGCACCGGAGCGTCGATTGGGTGCGCGAGCGCACCCTGGAGGCCTACGCCAAGCACTACACCATGGCCTGGCCCCACGAGGAGCACCGCTCGGCCCGGCCGGCCCGGGTTTCGCCGCTCTATCAGGCGCTCGGCGAACACGGCGCCTGTTTCGGGGAGAAGCTGGGCTGGGAGCGGCCGAACTGGTTCGCGCGCGCGGGCGAGGAACCCCGCGACGTCTACTCCTATGGCCGGCAGAACTGGTTCGATGCGGTGGGCGAGGAACACCGCGCCGTGCGCGAACGCGTCGGCCTGTTCGACCAGTCGTCGTTCGCCAAGTTCCTGATGGTCGGCCGCGATGCCGCCGAGGCCCTCAACTGGATATGTTCGGGCAACATCGACCGCCCGGTAGGGCGCCTCACCTATACCCAGATGCTGAACCGGCGCGGCGGCATCGAATGCGACCTGACCGTGGCGCGGATTGCGGAGGACCGCTTCTACATCGTCACCGGGACCGGCTTCGCAACACACGACTTCTCGTGGATCGAGCGCAACATCCCCAACGGCCTGGCGGCCAGTCTGGTGGACGTGACCTCCGCCTACGCCACGCTGTCGCTCATGGGACCGCGCTCGCGCGCCCTGCTGGGCCGGGTGACCGACGATCCGGTGTCGAACGAGGCCTTTCCCTTCGCCACGGTCCGCGACATCACCATTGCCGGCGCCCCGGCGCGCGCGCTCAGGATCACCTACATGGGCGAGCTGGGCTGGGAGCTGCACGTGCCGGCCGAACACGCGCCCGCGGTCTACCGGCAACTCGTCGAGGCGGGCACCGAGCTGGGCCTGGCCAATGCCGGCTATCGGGCGATTGAATCCCTGCGCCTGGAAAAGGGCTACCGCGCCTGGGGCAGCGACATCGGGCCGGACTATACGCCGCTGGAGGCGGGGCTCGGGTGGGCCGTCAAGCTGAAGACGAACGTCCCTTTCAAGGGACGCGAGGCCCTTATGGAACAGGCGGCTGCACCGCTCGAGAAACGCCTGGCATGCTTCACCGTGGACGACCCAGGTGTGGTGCTCTTGGGCCGCGAGACCCTCTACCGCGACGGCGAACGTGTCGGCTGGCTGACCAGCGCCGGCTGGGGGTACACGGTTGGGAAGAACATCGCCTACGGCTATGTGCGCAACGGCGGCGGCGTGGACGACGCCTACCTGTCCGCGGGCCGTTACGAGTTGGAGGTCGCCTGCGAACGGGTGCCCTGCGCG
>JAZFZX010000048.1:0-2492 GCA_036444135.1 Kiloniellales bacterium
TGGCCGGCCCGGACCGCGGCCGCCTGATGACGATCCTGGGCGAGGAGGGTGCCCACAAATGGATCGAACGCGCCCGGCTCAAATCAATTGCGGCCGGCCACGGCGATCTGCGGCCCGGCCACCTGCGTGGCCGCAAGCCGTAAGGCGGCGGATTTTATCGCTCTGCGGCGATCGCCAGGGGCGCAGTTTCTCTCAGCAGATCGAAAAAAGCCCGCACGACGCGCACCGCCCGGCGGTCCTCGAGGCAGGCGGCGGACTCCACGGCCTCCAGGGGTGCATCCGCGAGCGCCAGGGCATGCAGCCGGCCGTCGCGCCCGAACTCGCTTTCGAACACCAGACCCACGCCGAGGCCCGCCACCACCGCCTCGCGGACCGCCTCGCGGCTGCCGATCTCCAGCACGCCGCCGGGCCGGATGGCGTGCTCGGCCAGCGCGCCCTCGAAGATCGCCCGGGTCGTCGATCCCGGCTCGCGCAGGATGACTCGTTCCTCGGACAGCTCGGCCAGCCGGATGCTGCGCCGCCGGGCCCAACGGTGGCCGCGGTTGACGAAGGCGACCAGACGGTCGCGGCGCAAGGGCAGGGCGTAGATGCGGTCGTCGGGCGCCACGTCCGCCAGCACCGCGATTTCGCTGCGCCGGGCCAGCAGATCCTGCAGGACCTTCTCCGAATTGCCGAAACTGATCGAAAGCTCGACGCCGGGATGGCGGCGGCTGAAGGCCGCGAGCAGGGGAACCACATGCGCCGGCGCATCGGCACCAACGCGGAGCTGGCCGCCGGTTAGGCCGCGCGAGGCGGCCAAGAGCTGCTCGGCCTCGGCCTCGACACTGTTCAGCCGGCGCGTCACGTTGAGCAGCCGGCGGCCCAGGTCGGTGAGCTCGACACCGCGGCCGCGCCGCTGGAACAACCGCACACCATAGGCTTCCTCCAACGCCTTCACCTGCCCCGACAGGGTCGGCTGGGTGACGTGCAGCATCTCGGACGCGCGGGTGTAACTGCCGGCCGAGGCGACGGCATGAAACGCCCGGAGCTGTGCATGATTCATAGAAATAACCTATAAATATCATCGAAAATATCGATTTGATAAATGTAATCGACCCGTCACATAGTGCGCAAGGATTGAAACGACGGTTGGCCGAGGGAGACCCCTTTCGATGAGCACCCACCTGGACGCGCGCGCAAGTGTATCGCTGTCGCCGACCGGCGATCCCTGGCTGTTGACGCCGGGCCCGCTGACCACCTCGCCCGAGGTGAAGCAGGCAATGCTGCACGACTACGGGTCCCGCGATCAGCATTTCATCGAGATCAACCGGCGGGTCCGCGAGCGCTTGGTGGACTTGGCGGGCGACCCCGCCACCCACGTCTGCGTCCCGCTGCAGGGCAGCGGCACCTTCGTGGTGGAAGCCATGCTGGGCACCTTCGTGCCGCGCGCGGGCAAGGTGCTGATCCTGATCAACGGGGCCTACGGCAAGCGCATGGCCAAGATGTGCGCCGTCATGGGCCGGGCCACGGCCATCCAGGAAACCCCCGAGGACGTGCCGGTCGATCCGGAGGCGCTCGACCGGGCGCTCGCCGCCGACCCGGACATCACCCACGTGGCGGCGGTCCACTGCGAGACGACCTCGGGCCTGTTGAACCCGATCCGGCAGATTGCCGAGGTGACGGCGCGCCACGGCCGCGGGCTGCTGATCGATGCCATGAGCGCGTTCGGCGCGATCGCCGTGGAGGCGCGCGAGGTGCCCTTCGACGCGGTGGTGGCCTCGTCCAACAAGTGCCTGGAAGGCACGCCCGGAATGGGCTTCTGCATTGCCCGCACCGAGGCCTTCCTGAAGACCGAGGGCAATGCGCACTCGCTGAGCCTCGACCTCTATGACCAATACGTGGCGATGGAAAAGAACGCGCAGTGGCGCTTCACACCGCCGGTGCACACGATCATTGCATTCAGTAAGGCGCTCGACGAGTTCGAGGCCGAGGGCGGGGTCGAGGGCCGCGGCGGGCGCTATCGCGACAACTGCCGCATTCTGGTGGACGGCATGCGCGCGCTCGGGTTCCAGACCCTGCTGCCCGACGAGCTGCAGGCGCCGATCATTGTCACCTTTCACATGCCTGCGGATTCGCGCTTCGACTTCCAGGTCTTCTACGGCCGCATGCGCGAGCGCGGCTACGTCATCTATCCCGGCAAGCTGACCGTGGCGGATTCCTTCCGCATCGGCTGCATAGGCCGCCTGGGCGCCGAACAGATCGAAGGCGCGCTTCGGGCCGTCGAGGAGATCCTCTCCGAGATGGGGGTGGAAAACTGCATGCCCGCCGCGGCCTGAGGGCCCCGGTTGGGAAAGTAACAGGAACAATCACCGTTTTACGCACGAGGAGGAACCAATGGGCGTGACTGCAGACTACGTTTACAACCGAAGCTATCGCGGCAAGGTCAAGGCCGTGATTCTCGACTGGAGCGGCACGACGGCCGATGCCTACGTGCTCGCCCCGGCAGTGGTCTT
>JAZFZX010000049.1:0-3973 GCA_036444135.1 Kiloniellales bacterium
GTCACGTCCTTTTCGAAGAGGTGGTCGACGGCTTCTTTCAGGCTGACGACGCCGAGACCGCTATCGATCAGCGCATCGCGCCGCGCCCCGCGCACCAGCCAGATGTTGCAGCGAAGCAGGGGATCCACGTAGGGCTCCCAGATGAGGGTGATGTCGTCGTCGATGCGCTTATGCTCGAACCACTTGTCGCCGATACGCGTTGGCATGAAAGACTCCGGGTTTCATAACGGCCACAGTTTAATCCGGGATTCTCCAGATGGCTCCTCCCAATCGCCGACAGTGATAGCACAATGGGCATCCGAAAACGAAACCCATGACTCGCATGGTGGATCTCCCATCTAGAGCGCTATTATGCATGAATTTCGGCATTGACCGGAGCCGATATCGGAGCAGAATTTATCGATAAATGGGAGGCAACCCTGCCTTGCCCACAACGGCTTTGCCGCAAGACTCAGGACCGTTTGAAATTTTTTCTGAAAAATTTTTTCATCGAGCACGCGGATTGACATGTCATGGCGTGCAGGAGTCGCGCTCAGGAGTTGGAGGGTGGGGTGCCAGGGGCAGGGTGACCGGCCCAGAATCCGGCGGGTCCCATCTTGGCGAAAATGAATGGCCCGAATGGAACAACGCTTCAAGGGAACCCATGTGGAACCCAATGTATGATTACTGGGTTCCGCGTTTCTTTAAGCCTTTGAGTTAATTGGTATACCGTGAAGGACTCGAACCTCCAACCCGCTGATTGAAGATCTGCGGGTTGGCGTCGTTGCCGCACCAGCCGCCCTTGTAGGGCGTGATTTCCGCAAAGCCGGTGATGTCGGTCTGGACCGGCCCGACGAGCGTGCCGCGGCGCGTCACGCAGGCCTCCAGGGTGCCCGGCATGTGGTTGATGCGCTTCATGATTTTGAGGTCTTCGCCAACCATGTCGTCGGCGTTCTTGTCCCAATCCTCGCGGCCCTTGATGAAAAAGGTGGTGCGGCCCGAATCGCCGTAGGGGGTCTGAACCACCAGATCGCCGCCAAGCCCGGCCTTCTCGGCCTGGATCATCAGGGATTCGAAGGAGTCGGCCCGGCCCAGGACGTTGGGCGCGCTGGCGATGCCGGCCTCGTTGGCGAGGCGCGTGGTCTCGATCTTGGAATCCAGCCGCGAGCGCAAGGCGGCGCTGGGATGGGCGATTTCGACCCCCAGCTCCTTGGCCAGTTCTTCGGTTTCCTCGTCGAACATGACGAACAGCAGCTTTGCCGGCCCCCCGCCCGATTTGCGGATGCGGTCGATCACCTCCTTGTGGGACAGCAGGTAGTTGCAGACCTCCTCCATCGACTCGAAGTCCCGCACGCCCGCCTCCTGCGGCACGAAGACCCGCGGATGAAAGCCGTCGAAGGAGTCGAAATAGTTGATGTGGTAGAAGCGGTTGACGAACTTCTCGACGCCCAGCAGGTTGAAGGCCGTCGGCGAGACAAAAAAGATCGGCGTGGTGTTTTTGCGAAAGAAGGTCAGGATCTGCGAGAGACCCCGGATCTTGGGCTTCTTATCGCTCATCTACCCTCTCCCCCAGTCTATGGGCGCGACGGCCGGCGTCGCCTAGACCTCGACCGAGACCTCGTCCACCATGGGCATTGCGGCGGGCCGCTCGGCCTCCTCGGGCGCGGCAAGGTCGGGATAGCGGCCCGGCCAGGCGACCGCCTCCTCCAGCCGCTCGGCGATCGACAGCAGGCGCATATCGAAGCCCCGCGGCGCAATCACCTGTAGGGAAACCGGCAGACCCTCGTCGCCGAACCCCATGGGCAGGGCGCAGGCCGGAAAGCCGGCCAGGTTGGCGTCGTAGAGGAAGCCGCCCCAGTCCACCCACGGCAGCTCGATTTCGGTGTCGCCGATGCGCGGCGGCCACATGTGCCCATGCCCGAAGGCCTCGCAGCCCAGCGTCGGGGTCAGAAGCGCGGCGGCGCCGGTCCGATCGAACAGCCGGGCGTAGGCCCGATGGATCTTCTCGCGCTCGTACTGTGCCTCCAGATAATCTTCCAGCGCGAATTTGCCGCCGAACTCCAGCGAGGCGCGGGTGGATTGGCCCAGGATCTCCCCGCGGTGCTCCAGCTCCTCACGGTCGCTCACCCAGGCATCCGCGAAGGCGGTGGTCGCCCAGGTCTTCGCCGAGGACCGCAGGCCGGGGTTGTCGAAAATCAGCTCGACCCCGGCGGCTTCCAGCTTTTCGAGCAGTTGGCGATAGGCCGCCCGCACATCCTCGTCGATCGGCGCGAAGCCCAGGTCCTCGGACGCCACGAGGCGCAGGCCCCGCAGTGCGATGGGCTCGTCTTCGTCATCGTGCGCGTGCGTGCTGTGGCGGTCGTGGGAATGGAAGCCGGCGATTTCCTGGAACATCAACCGCGCATCGGCCACGCTGCGCGCCATCGGACCGTAGGAGACCAGCGTCTTCCAGGCCGGAAAGCAGGGCTCCCGCGGCACCACGCCGAAACTCGGCTTGAAGCCCACGAGGCCGCAGAAGGTCGCGGGAATTCGGATCGAGCCGCCGCCGTCACCGCCTAGCGACAGGGGGCCCAGGCCGGCGGCCACCGCCGCCGCGGCGCCGCCCGACGAGCCGCCGGGGGTGCGCGTCAGGTCCCAGGGATTGGCGGTGGTGCCGTAGATCTCGGAGAAGGTCACTCCCAGATAGCTGAACTCGGGGCAGGTGGTCTTGGCGAAGATCACCGCGCCCGCGTCCTCCAGGCGCGTCACCGCCGCGCAGGTCTCCCGAGGCACGAAGTCCTCGAGGGTCTTGGACCCGTTGGCGCAGCGCACGCCCGCGAGCCACTGGGAATCCTTGATGGTGACCGGAATGCCGCAGAGCGGCCCGCCTTCGCCGCGCGCCAGCGCACGATCGGCACGCGCAGCGGCGTCTCTCGCCCGGTCGAACAACGGCAGGGCCAGGGCATTGATCTTGGGGTTGACCGCCTCGCTGCGCTCGATCACCGCCTCGAGCACCTCGACGGCCGACAGCTCCCGGCCGCGAAGCGCAGCCTGGAGGTCCGCAGCCGTTATCCAAGAGACGTCCATGTCCTCTCCCGCCAAGCCGGGGTCCCGTGTAGGTCAGTCCGGTGGGTTACGCCGTGCCGGCAACCTCGATCATCGAGCGTTCGATGATGCCCAGGCCCTCTTCGACGAGCTCGTCCGAGGCCGTAAGCGGCACCAGGATGCGGATGGCGTTGCCGAACACGCCGCAGGACAGCAGCACCAGGCCGTTTTCCTCGGCCTTGGCCACCAGCGCCTTGGTCGCCGCGGGATCGGGCGTATGGGTTCCGCGTTCCGTGACCAGCTCGAAGGCCACCATGGACCCGAGGCCCCGGATGTCGCCGATCGGCAGCGTGTCGTTCCGGATCTGCCACTGGGCAATACGGTTCTTGATCCGCTCGCCGAGCGCCAGGCTGCGCTCGCAGAGCCGCTCCTCCTCGATGACGTCGATCACGGCGGAGGCGGCGGCGCAGCCCAGCGGGCTGCCGCCGTAGGTGCTGCCCAGCCCGCCCGGGTCCGGCGCATCCATGATCGCCGCTTTGCCCGTGATGGCCGACAGCGGGAACCCGCCGGCCAGCGATTTGGCCATGGCAATGATGTCCGGCTCGATACCGTAGTGCTCGACGGCGAACATCTTGCCGGTGCGTGCGAAGCCCGTCTGGATCTCGTCACAGATCAGCACGATCCCGTGCTTGTCGCAGATCTCGCGCAGCGCCTTCATGAAGCCCTCGGGCGCCACGTAGAAGCCGCCCTCGCCCTGAACCGGCTCCACGATCATGGCCGCGACGCACTCCGGCTCCACGTCGCTGCGGAACAGCCACTCCAGCGCCGAGAGGCTCTGCGCCTCCGAGATGCCGTGATGCTCCATGGGAAACGGCGCGTGGTAGATCTCTGCCGGAAAGGGTCCGAACTTGGCCTTGTAGGGCAGGATCTTGCCCGTTAGCCCCAAGGTCAGCAGCGATCGGCCGTGAAA
>JAZFZX010000050.1:0-8352 GCA_036444135.1 Kiloniellales bacterium
CGTTGACGCCGCCCGCCTGGCATCGGCGAACCTTCGCGCGCCTGGCGAAACGGCTGGCGCCGGCCTGCGACGAGGTCGTGCTGTCGTTCGCACAGATCTATGCCAAAACCCGCATCAACAGCGACCGGGCGGCCAAGCGCTTCGGCTTCACCTGGCGGGACCCGGAACCCGAGGAGAAGAGTCGCATCCTACGGGACCTGGGAGAGCTGGCCCGGCACGCCGGGCTGAAGCCCAGCCTCTGCGCTCAGCCCGACCTGCTGGCCGAGCCCCTCGAAGCGGCGCGTTGCATCGACGCCGGACGGCTTTCGGACGTGGCCGGGCATCCCATCGCCGCAGAAATCAAGGGCAACCGGCCGGGTTGCCTCTGTGCCCGGGCGCAGGACATCGGCGCCTACGACAGTTGTCCGCACGGCTGCGTCTACTGCTATGCGGTGCGCCGGCCGGAGGTGGCCAAGCGCCGGCACCGGGACCACGATCCCGATAGCCAATATCTCGTCGCGCCGCGCGGGCGGCGGGTCGTTTAGGATTGGGTCGCCTTACGAGGCGGTATCGGCCCGGCTGCCGGGCTCGGAGGAGTCGTCCTCGGGCGCCGCCTGCGGTTCTTCGGCCCCGCTCTCGTCACCGGCCTCGTCGCTGGATTCCGCCGCCGTGGCGGCCGGCCCGCCCTTCGCGACCCCGACCCGCGCGGGGCGCAGCAGGCGGTCGTGCAGCAGATAGCCCGATTGCAGCACCTGCACCACCGTGCCCGCGGGTGCGCTGGGATCGGGCACCTCGAACATGGCTTCGTGCTCGTGCGGGTTCAGGCGTTCGCCCAGCGGATCGAGCTTGACGATATTGTGCCGCTCGAAGACGGATTGCAGCTCCCGCTCGGTGAGCTTGACGCCGTCCAGGAGCATCTTGAGCGCCTCGTCATTCTCGGCGGCGCCGTCCGGCACGCTGGCCAGCGCGCGGCTCAAATTGTCGACCACCGTCAGGAGGTCTCTGAGGAGCGGCGCTGCGGCGTAGCGCACCGCCTCGTCGCGCTCGCGCCGGCTGCGGCGGCGCTGGTTCTCCTGCTCCGCCAAGGCGCGCAACAGTTGATCGCGGAGCTCGGCCGTCTCGGCCTCGAGGCGGACGATCTGATCGGCCTCGCTGGGCTCGCTTTCAGGAGCGTCGGTAGGTTCGCCGGCGTCCGGATCCGGAGATTCAGCCGCGGTTTCAGGCGCCTCGCCCACATCCTCGGTCCCGGCGGCGGGATCGGCGGCGGGATCTACGGTGGGATCTGCGGTGGGATCTGCGGCGGGATCGGCGGCGGACGCGTCCACTTCACCCTGATCTTGCTGCTTCTGCCGTTTGCTGTCGGACATGAACGGATAGTCTTCCTCAACAGATGGCCCGGATCACGGGATCCGGCTGCCAATCACCTTGGCGGTGTAGTCGACCATCGGAATGATGCGCGCATAGTCGATGCGCGTCGGGCCGATGACCCCCACCGCGCCCACCAGCTGCCGCTGACTGTTGCTGTAGGGGGCAATGATCATCGTGCAGCCGGCCAGATCGAACAACGCGTTTTCGGCGCCGATGAAGATCTGCACGCCTTCGGCGGTTTCCGTCAAATCCAGGAGGCTCAGGAGCGTTTCCTTGGCCTCCAGCAAGGCGAACAGCTGGCGGATTCGCTCCAGATCCTCGATCCCGCTCACTTCTTCCAACAGGTGCGCCTGACCGCGGACGATGAGAACGCCCTCGCGCTCTTCGTCGGCCCAGCTTGCCAGGCCCCGTTCCACGACGTTCCGCGTGAGTTCGTCGAGCTCGGCTTTCTGCGCCCTCATTTCCCCCTGTATGTCCACCCCCGCCTCCGACAACGAGCGGCCCACCAGTCGCGTGGTGAGATAGTTCGACGCTTCGACCAGCGACGACGGCGGCAGGCCCGCCGGTACGTCGATCACCCGGTTTTCGACGATCCCGGAAACGGTGACCAGCACGACCAAGGCGCGGCCCGGTCCGAGCGACACGAACTCGATGTGCTTCAAGGGCTCCTCGACCTTCGGTGCGACCACCAGGCCGGCGCAATGGGACAGGCCGGAGAGCATGCTGCTCGCTTCTTCCAGGACTTCCGGCATGCTGCGTCCGGTTGCCGCGCATTGGCTTTCGATATGCTGGCGTTCGGCGCTGGTCAGGTTGCCGTGCTCCAGCAGGCCGTCGACGAACAGGCGCAAGCCAAGATCCGTCGGCATGCGCCCGGCCGAGGTATGCGGTGCGAAAAGCAGGCCCAGATCCTCGAGATCGGCCATGACGTTGCGAATCGTCGCCGGCGACAGCCCCATGCCCAGTTGGCGTGAAAGCGTGCGCGAGCCGATCGGCGCGCCGGTTTCCACATAGGCTTCGACGATATGGCGCAGGATTTCGCGCGCGCGCTCATTGAGCTGCTTGAGCGTCGTGGGCTCTGCCGGCCGGTCCAGCAGTTTCTCGCGCGTTTGCATCATCTCGTCTGCCGTTGGCTTTCCTCGCCGCATCCCGGCGGCTGCACCCGCAATGTAGTGAGGGGCTCCAGAAGCGTCAACGAACCACGGCGGCCCCGGGTGCTGTGGACGCGGGCCCGCTGTTCGGTTAGCTTGCCTCGCGCCGGGCCGGCCGGCGAACGTTATCCTGTGAATCGCAACCAGAAGGCTCAGCGGGACAGACATGCGACCTTCAGGCCGTGCCGCCGACCAATTGCGCCCGATCGCCCTCGAGATCGACGTCAACAAGCACGCCGAAGGGTCCTGCCTGTCGCGATTCGGCGACACGCAGGTGCTCTGCACCGCAAGCGTCGAGAACACGGTCCCGCATTTCCTGCGCAACAGCGGGCGCGGCTGGATCACCGCCGAATACGGAATGCTGCCCCGCGCCACCACCACCCGCGGCGACCGCGAGGCGGCGCGCGGGCGGCAATCCGGGCGCACCATGGAGATTCAGCGATTGATCGGACGTTCGCTGCGCGCGGTCACGAATCTCGCCGGGTTCGGAGAGCGCGCGATCCGGATCGATTGCGACGTGCTGCAGGCCGACGGGGGCACGCGCACCGCCGCGGTTACCGGCGGCTACGTGGCGCTTTATCTCGCGTTCCGTCACATGGCCGAGATCGAGGCGATCGAGGCGATTCCACTGTCCGACCAGATCGCCGCCGTGTCCTGCGGGCTCTACGACGGCGACGCGGTGCTCGACCTGGATTACGAGGAAGACTCGCGCGCCCAGGCCGACGCCAACTTCGTCATGACCGGCAGCGGCGGCATCGTCGAGGTCCAGACCACGGCAGAGCAGGAGCCCTTCACCCGGGAGCAGTTGGAGCAAATGCTGGCGTTGGCCGAGAAAGGCATCGGCGAACTGGCGGCCATGCAAAGGCATGCCCTGGGTCTGTAGGCGCGGCGAGCGGAGATGACCCGCCCATGAAGCGATCGCGCACGCAGAGCCGCATCATGACGCGGCGCCTCGAAACCAACCGCCTGGTGATCGCCAGCCACAACCCCGGCAAGATGCGCGAGATCGCGGACCTGCTGGCGCCCTACGGCACCGAAGTCC
Organism: Kiloniellales bacterium; assembly: GCA_036444135.1. Taxonomy (GTDB): domain Bacteria; phylum Pseudomonadota; class Alphaproteobacteria; order Kiloniellales; family JAKSDN01; genus JAZFZX01. The sequence goes on from JAZFZX010000050.1 coordinate 3,538, forward strand.
TGTCCGCCGCCGAACTGGGGCTCGCCGAGCCGGAGGAAACCGGCGCCAGCTTTCGGGAAAACGCGGGGCTCAAGGGGCAGGCCGCCGCATTGGCCGCGGGTCTGCCGGCGCTGGCCGACGACTCCGGCCTGGTCGTGCCGGCCCTGGGCGGCGAACCCGGCATCCACTCCGCGCGCTGGGCCGGGCCGGAGCGGGACTTCGCCGAGGCCATGGCGCGTGTGGAGCAGGCGCTGGCGGACAGCGGCGATCGGCGCGCCCACTTCGCCTGCGCCCTGTGTCTGGCCTGGCCGGACGGCCATTGCGAAACCTTCGAGGGGCGGGTCGACGGCACCCTGGTCTGGCCGCCGCGCGGAAAGCGCGGATTCGGCTATGACCCGATATTTCTGCCGGCCGGGCGCGATCTGACCTTCGGCGAAATGGAGCCCGAGGCCAAACACGTCATGAGCCACCGCGCCCGGGCCTTCGCCCTGCTGATCGCCGCCTGCTTTACCGCGCCATGACACCGGCCCCGCACCCGACGATGCCCGCCCAAGCCCAGAGCGCCGGCCCCGGCTTCGGCATCTACGTGCATTGGCCGTTTTGCCTGTCCCTGTGTCCGTACTGCGATTTCAACAGCCACGTGCGGGAGGCCGTCGACCAGCACCGTTGGCGCCGCGCCTTGCTGGCCGAGCTGGACCACTACGCCGGGCAAACGCCGGAGCGGCCGGTGACCAGCGTCTTCTTCGGCGGCGGCACGCCGTCGCTCATGGCGCCCGAAACGGTCGCCGCGGTGATCGCGCGCGTGGGCGAGAGCTGGCGCCTGGCGCCCGACGCCGAAATCACTTTGGAGGCCAATCCCACCTCCGTGGAAGCCGGGCGCTTTGCCGCCTACCGCGCCGCCGGGGTCAACCGGGTGTCGCTCGGCGTCCAATCGCTGAACGACGACGCGCTCGGCTTTCTCGGTCGCCGACACAGCGCGCGCGAAGCAATCCAGGCTGTGGAAATCGCGCAAGGCTGTTTCCCGCGCGTCTCCTTCGATCTCATCTACGCGCGGCCGGGCCAAACCGTGACCGATTGGCGCGCCGAGCTCTCCCAGGCCTTGGCGCTGGGTACGGAGCACCTATCCGTCTACCAGTTGACCATCGAACCCGGCACGGTGTTCCACGGGGCCTGGCGGCGCGGCGAGCTGGTGCCGCCCGGCGAAGAGACCGCTGCCGCGCTCTATGAGGGCACCCAGGAGGTCCTGGAAGGCGCCGGCCTGCCGGCCTATGAGATCTCCAACCACGCGCGCAGCGGGGCGGAATCCCGGCACAACCTCACCTATTGGCGATACGGGGACTATGCCGGGATCGGGCCTGGCGCCCACGGCCGCCTGAGCCTCGGCGGGCAGAAGCTGGCGACTCGCCAGCACCGGGCGCCGGAGGCCTGGCTGGACGCGGTGGAGCGCGCCGGCCACGCCACGCGCAGCGCGTCGCCCCTGTCGCGCGATCAACGGCTTGCGGAACTTGTGATGATGGGCTTACGGCTGCGCGAGGGCGTCGCGCGCGCCGCCTTCCGGCGCGAGCTCGAATCGGATCCAGAGGACCTGCTGGACTCCGTGCGCCTGTCCCATTTGCGAGAGGCCGCGCTGGTCAGCCTCGATGCCACGGGCCTGCGCGCGACCGCCGCCGGTCGGCAACGCCTCGACGGCGTGCTCGATTATCTGCTGACGCCCGTGCGGGCAGCGGCGGCTAATTGAAGAAGGCTTCGAAGGACTGCGGCGCGGCTTCCAGCTCGCGCAACTGGTTCCGCTCCATCTCCAGAATCGCCAGGCCGCGCTCGACGACGCCATCCGCGGTGAACCGGAAGATGCCGTCGACGCCCGCAAAACCGCTCGGCTGGGTCAACGCGGCGACGCCGAAATCAGCCGGCAGCCCGGTCCCCGCCGTGGTCCGCGCCATGACGGCAGAAAGCGCCACCAGATCATAAGCCAGGGTCGCGACGCGCGGCGGAGCCGACCCGTAGGTCTGTTCGTAGCGGGCGCGAAAACCGTCCCACAACGCCGGCGGCGGCGCCGCGAACCAGCCGCCGACCAGCGACGGCTCGGTGCCCAGGCTGGGATCGTCCCATAGCGCGGTGCCCAGATAGTGGATCTCGACCGGATCCACGTCGAAGTAAGCCAGCGAGGGCGCCACCGACAGCAGGCTCCGGCCGCCCAGCGGCAAGAGCACCGCGTCGAAGTCGGGCTTGCCCAAGGTGTCCAGGTTTTCCAGGCGCTTCAAGGCCATCTTGGCGGCTTCGTCATCGCCGCTGGCCTCCAGCTTTGCACGCTCTTCCAGCAGGGCTTGATGGCGTTCGTCGTACTGGGCCAGCACGCGCAGCTCCGGCGTCAGATCGTTCGCCGCCGGGTTGAACGAGACGATCCGCACCAGCTCGCCGCCGCGCGCAACCACCGCGTCCTCCAAGGCCCCCACGACGGTCGTGCCGTAGGTGGTTTGCGGGGCGAACACGGCAAACCGGCTCACGCCATAGCGAATGGCGTAGTCAACCACGCGTTCGACCTGGCCCCGCGGCGGCAAACCGGCGATGAAGACGCCGTCGCCGGCCACCGACCGGTCGTTCGAAAAGCTCAGTAAGTTGATCCCGAGCAGCCGGGTCTCCTCGGCGACCGCGCGGGTAGACGCGGCGAACAGCGGACCCAAGACCACCCCGACCCGCTCCTCCAGGGCCGATTGCATGGCCAGCCGCGCGCCGTGGGGCGTCCCACCGGTATCCCGCACGACCAGCGCGAAGCGTTCGTCGGCGACATCGAAGAGCGCCAGTTGGGCGGCGTTCAGCATCGCCTGGCCGATACTTCCGTGGCGGCCGGAGAGCGGCAGCAACAATGCCGCCCGGGTGACCGGCCATTCGCCCGGCGGCGGCACCAAGGCGAATTGGTAGGCGTCGCGGGGGCTGATGGGCTCCGGCTCTTCGGGGATGGCTGGCGCAACCGGGGCGACCGGCGGCGGCGCGGGTTGCGTCTCGGCCTGCCGGTTGGGTACCGTTGACGACGCGCAGCCCGCGAGCATCAGGCCAGCGGCCAACCATGCGGCCCAAGCCAGGCGGGCAATGCCTTGCATGCGGTTGTGTTGGGATGACACGGAAATCGTCTTCACGTCCGGCGGCCACGGGATCTCGCGATTCTGGCGCAGAGCCTAGCGAGCCGCCCCAGGGAAGTAAACGCCAGAGGCTCGACCCGGGCCTTTACCTGGTGGCCACGCCGATCGGCAATCTGCGGGACATCACGCTGCGCGCCCTCGACCTGCTGGCGAATGCCGATATCGTCGTATGCGAAGACAGCCGCGTTACGCGCAAGCTGTTGACTGCCCATGGTCTCGCGCGGCGGCTGGTCTCCTATCACGAGCACAACGCCGAGCGCGTGCGCCCCCGCCTGATTCGCAATCTGCAGGATGGCCGGTCGGTCGCGCTGGTCTCGGACGCGGGCACGCCGCTGGTCTCGGACCCCGGTTACAAGCTGGTCTCGGCAGCCTACGAGGCGGGCCTGCCGGTCAGCGTGGCGCCGGGGGCCTCCGCGGCCCTGGCCGCCCTCTGCGTCTCCGGGTTGCCGAGCGACCGTTTCCTGTTCGCCGGCTTCCTGCCGCCCAAGCAGGCGGCCCGGCGCAAGTCCCTGGCCGAATTGGCCTCGGTGCCCGCTACCCTGGTGTTTTTCGAATCGGCGCGGCGGCTCGCCGCCACGCTTGGCGACATGACCGAGGTCCTGGGCGACCGGCCCGCCGCCTTGACGCGGGAGCTCACAAAGCGCTTCGAGGAGGTGCGGCGCGGCGCGTTGTCCGATCTGGCGGCGCGCATCGCCGCCGACGGGCCGCCGAAGGGCGAGATCGCGGTGGTGGTCGCCGGTTGCGGTCCGCAAGCGCCGGTCGATACCGAAACTCTCGACGAGCGTCTCCGTGCCGCCCTGGCCGGGGCCAGCTTACGCGATGCGGTGGCGGCCGTCACCGCCGCGACGGGGCTGCCCCGGCGACAGGTTTACGCCCGGGCGCTCGAACTCGCGCGCGAGACGGGTGGGCCGCCGCCGCCAGACGACGCAAGCAGCGAGTGATGGCTCGGCACAACCGCCAACGCGCCTGGACCCGGGGCCGCCGCGCCGAGACATTTGCCGCTTGGTGGCTGCGGCTCAAAGGGTACCGCGTACTGGCCCGCAACTTCCGAGTCGCGCCCGGCGAGATCGACCTGATCGCGCGGCGCGGCGGGATCCTGGCGCTGATCGAGGTGAAGACGCGCAGCGACCTGGCCAGCGCCGGCGAGGCCATCACGGCGCGCCAACGCGCGCGCATTGCCCGGGCGGCGGAGGCTTTCCTCCAGCAGCGCCCTGATTTCAGCCAATTATCCGTGAGATTCGACGTGATCCTTATTGCCAGACGCCGCCTGCCGCGCCACCTAATGGATGCCTGGCAGCCTGGCGACCGCCTCTAGGAGGAGCGACTTGATTCTGGGTGGCCTCAAATCGATCCGGCGGGGCGTGACCGCGTTCGGGAGACGCCGGTCCGGGAGACGCCGGTCCGGAAGACCGGACCCAAGCCCCGCCGCAACTCCCGTCTGCACCATTCTCGGCGCCGGCTCGATGCTCGTCCTCGCGGCCTGCTCGCCCACCACCGCGGCCGTCGGCGCCGGGGTCACGGTCGGCGTCACGGCGGCGCAGGAACGCGGCGTCGAAGGCGCCGCCAGCGACACCAAGATCCGGTTCGAGGTCAATCGCCTGCTGCTTCAGGAGAGCACCGAGCTGTTCCTGGACGTCCATCTGCAGGTTCAGGAAGGCCGCGTGCTGATGAGCGGAACGGTGCCCGACCCCCAGTCCCG
>JAZFZX010000051.1:0-2505 GCA_036444135.1 Kiloniellales bacterium
TGCACGCGAACCTCCTCGCCACCTTGACCTCGCCACCCGGCAGGACTTCGGCGCTGGCCGCCGGATGCCGGGCCGCGGGGCCGGCAGCGGCGCGGCGGAAGGTGGCAGGGGCCGCCGCGGTGGTTGAACGCATGCCTCAGTCCCTCCTGCGGGGCGCGCCGGGCGAAGCCCGGGGAAAAGCGCCACGGCGCCGCGTGGGAACGCGAATTCGGCGCAGATCATCCAAGGGGGAGGGAAAGAAAGAATTACCGGCGGCCCGGCGGGACCCGCGAGGCCGACGGCACTCCGTCCCTAGGATGTGAAACGGCAGCAAGATGTCGCGGCGGCGGCTGTGGTCCGAAAGCCGCGGGACCTCGACGATGTGCAGCGCCGAAGCCCGAGGTTGCGCTGCAACAGCAGGTGCCGCTTCGGGCACGCCGCCGGGGTTCGGATGAAGACCCGGACCAGGGCGGGATGGTCGAGATAGAGCTGCCGCGCGACCAGCCGTCCGGGTGTTCATGTGCGAATTGGTTTGCCCCGGTGTCACGACTGGCGCCCGTAATATTTTACGGTTTTCGCGGATGGTTTGAAAAAATCCATGGGAATCAAGAGTCGTTAACCTTGTTTGCTATGGTAAACAAAATATTTCGCGGTCAATTATGGTTTATATTTGTATATTATTTCGAATTCTTTGTGATGATCGGAGAAATTGTATCAGTTTTACATTTTCTTAATGAGGTATTCTTAATTTGTGGCCTCGGTTATTGGCCTTCGATGGTCATAAGCCGAGAGTGACTGCGGCCTTCATGTAGAAGACTGATTGAGCTAGGAGAGCCCCATCGTGCTGCCATCGGCCAAGTCAGAAGACGGTTTCACGGAGCTCGCCCGCTTCCGTGCCGCCGTCGAGGCCGCGGGCGACATCCTCTACGACTGGGATCTGGCGACCGACGCTCTGGTCTTCATGGGGCCGGCGGGCGAGCTGTTCGGCTCGGGGGAGGGGGACCTGCCGGCCAGCGGCGAAGCCTTCAACGCTCAGGTCAATCCGGAAGACATGCCGACACGCTTGCGCGCCTTGTCGGAGCATATCTCCGGGCAAAGCCCCTACGACTGCGAATATCGGGTGCGTGGTGCGGACGGCGGCCAGCAATGGGCGCACGACCGTGGTGCCGTACAGTTCTCCTCGACGGGCGCCCCGCAGCGGATCGTCGGCATCTTGCGCCTGGTGACCGAGCGCAAGCAGCACGAGGCGAAGCTCGAGTACCAGGCCAACTTCGACGAGCTCACCGGCCACTTCAACAAGGTGCGGCTGCGCGAAAGCTTGGACCAGGCGCTGGCCCAGGGTCTGCGTTATGAGCAGACCGGCGCCTTCATCGTCATCGGCCTCGACCAAATGGGCATGATCAATACGGCATACGGCTACAAGGCGGGTGATACGGTGCTGTTCGAGGTCAGCCAGCGGCTCGACCAATGTCTGCGCGCCAGCGACATGATCGGCCGGCTGGGGGGCGACCGCTTCGGCATCGTCCTGAGCTGCTGCAGCGAAGAACAGGCGCAGGTCACCGCCGAACGCATTCTGCGCGCGGTCCGTCAGACGCCGGTCCCCATCGGCGACAAGGACGTGCATGTCACGGCCTCGGCCAGCGTGGTCTTCTACCCGGCGCAGTCCAAGACATCGTTCGACGTCATGACCAAAGCCGAGGGCGCTCTGTTCCAGGCCAAGAGCGCAGGCCGCGATTGCATCTACTGGTATCAGATGTCCGAGGAGCAGCGGCGCGGCCACCAGAACAACATGGATATCGGCGAACAGGTGAAGCTGGCGCTCAAGGAAGATCGCCTCTGCTTCGCCTACCAACCGGTGGTCGACGCCGCGACTGGGGTGGAGCGCTTCTCCGAATGCCTGCTTCGCATGCGCACGCGCGACGGCGAACTGGTGCCGGCGGGTCACTTCGTGCCGGTGATCGAGCAGTTGGGGCTGATTCGCGCCATGGACCGGCATGGGCTCGATCTGGCGCTGCAGGACCTGGAAAACCATCCGGATATCCACCTGGCGATGAACATCTCGGGCCTGACGGCCGCCGACCGCTCCTGGTTCCGCAGCTTGACCATGCACCTGAAGGACCGGCGCGACCTGGCCGAACGTCTCATCATCGAGATTACCGAAACGGCTGCCCTGCACGACATCGAGGAAACCGCCTGCTTCGTTTCGGCGGTGCGGGATCTTGGCTGCCGGGTGGCGGTGGACGACTTCGGGGCAGGCTACACGACATTCCGGCACTTTAAGTCTCTGACCGTGGACATCGTCAAGGTCGACGGCTCATTCGTCAAAGGCATTCGCGACAGCGAGGAAAACCAGCTTTTCCTGCGCAACCTTCTCAGCCTGGCGCAATCGTTCGGCGTGGACACCGTCGCCGAATGCGTGGAGTCGGCCGAGGACGCCGAATATCTCGTGCGCGCAGGCGTGGATCTTCTGCAGGGCTATTACTTCGGCAAGCCGACCACCAAGCCTGCCTGGCGGACCCGCCACGC
>JAZFZX010000052.1:0-2602 GCA_036444135.1 Kiloniellales bacterium
CGGCAGATGCCGGAATTGGCCGAGCGCGGCCACCTCTACATCGCGCAGCCGCCGCTTTACCGCGCCAAGCGCGGCGAATCCCTGCGTTATCTGAAGGACGACCGGGAGCTGGAATCCTATCTGATCGGAAACGGTATCCACGATAGCGTCCTGGTGCTGCACGATGGTGCGCAGGTCGCCGGCGACGACCTGCGCACGCGGGTCGAACAGGCGGTGCGGGCCAAGCATCTGATAGAACCGCTGGCGCGCAAGGTGGGTAATACGGACGTCGTGGAACAGGCGGCCATTCTGGGCACGCTCAACCCTGATATCCTGGCGCCGGGCGAGCAGGCCGAGCAGGCCGCCCTCTACGTCGCGCGGCGGCTGGACGCGCTGGCGCCGGCGACCGAGCGCGGCTGGCAGGGCAGCATCGCCGTCGACGGCGGGCTGGCGTTCCAGCGCACCTTCCGCGGTGTTACCGAGCGGCGGGTGATGGACGGCCCGCTGATCCGCTCGACCGAGGCCCGTCGGCTCGATGCCATGGCGGGCGACTTCCAGGATACTTACGGCCAACATGCGGAGCTCAAGGCCAAGGACGAAAGCTTCCGCATCGCGGGCCCGATCTCGCTGGTCGACGCCATATTCCGGCTGGGCCGCAAGGGCATCTCGTTCTCGCGCTACAAGGGCCTCGGCGAAATGAACCCGGATCAGCTGTGGGAGACCACGCTGGATCCCAATGCGCGGTCCTTGCTTCAGATCAAGGTCTCGCACGCGGACGAAGCCGCCGATATCTTCTCGACGCTGATGGGCGAAGTGGTGGAACCGCGGCGGGAATTCATCCAGACCCATGCCCTGGAGGTCGCCAATCTGGATGTCTAGGGCGGCGTTGCCGCGGCGGCCGCCGGCGAAATCGCGCGATGAGGCAGGCACGCGCGGGCGTTCGGCCACGAATCACATGACGGGGAGAGGGGCCAGAAAACGCCGCAATTGCGGGGCAAGCACGGCTGATTAGAGCGGACCGGAATGGCACGCAAAGTCAAACCTAGCGAAAAGAGCGGCAAGAAAGGCCGCCGCGGCAAGGCAAAGAAGCCGGCCAAATCGCAAAGCCCCGGCTTTTTCCAGCGCGTGGCCTTGCTGGTTCGTTGGTCCCTGATCGCAGCCATCTGGGGTTTCGTGCTACTCGGCTCGGTGCTGGCCTGGTACGCCTATGACCTGCCCGATATCGAGGGTCTGGCCAGCGCATCGCGGCGACCGAGCATCACGCTGCTGGCCGCCGACGGCAGCCCGCTGGCCTCGATCGGCGGCGTCTACGGGCGCACCGTCAAGGTGGCCGATCTTCCACCGGCCCTGCCCCGGGCCGTGCTGGCCGTCGAGGACCGCCGCTTTTACCGGCACTGGGGGATCGACCTGCGCGGCCTGGCGCGCGCCTTGTGGGTCAACCTGTGGGCCGGCCAGGTGGTCCAGGGCGGCTCCACCATCACCCAGCAGCTTGCCAAGATCCTTTTCCTGACACCGGATCGGACCCTGGAGCGCAAGGTGCAGGAGGCGCTGTTGGCGGCTTGGCTGGAGACCAAGTTCACCAAGGACGAGATCCTGTCGCTCTATCTCAACCGGGTGTACCTGGGCGCGGGCACCTACGGCGTCGATGCCGCGGCGCGGCGCTATTTCGGGAAGCCGGCAACCAAAGTCGAGCTCTACGAGGCGGCACAGCTGGCCGGGCTGTTGAAGGCGCCGTCGCGCTACAACCCGGTGCAGAATTACGAGCGCGCCGCCGGGCGCACAAAGGTCGTCTTGTCGGCCATGGTCGATGCGGGCTTCATCACCGCCGATCAGGCCAGCCGGGCGTTTGCCAGCAAGCCCGGGCCGCCGCCGCTCGGCAACCGCCGCGCCCGCTATTTCGGCGATTGGATCATGGCGCAGATCGGCGACTTCATCGGGCGGGTGGACACTGATCTGATGGTGCTGACGACCCTGGATCCGGCTCTACAGGCGATCGCCGAGGACGAGGTCGCGGCGCTGCTGGACGGCGAAGGCCAGCGCCGCGGCGCCGGCCAGGCCGCCTTCGTCGCCCTGTCGCCGGACGGCGCCGTGCGCGCCCTGGTGGGTGGCCGCGATTACGGGCAAAGCCAGTTCAATCGGGCGACCCAGGCCTTGCGTCAGCCCGGATCCGCGTTCAAGCCTTTCGTCTATCTGGCGGCGCTGGAGAACGGCCGGCGGCCCGACCACCGCATGGTCGACGCCCCCATCAAGGTCGAGGGATGGAGCCCGCGGAACTATGGCGGGCGCTACTATGGCGAGGTCACATTGCGCGAGGCTTTTGCCCGGTCGCTCAATTCGGTGGCCGTGCGCCTGACCGAGGAAAGCGGCCGGGCGCACGTGGCGGAGGCCGCGCGGCGCCTCGGCATCACCTCCCCGCTCGACATCTCGCCCAGCATCGCGCTGGGAACCTCGGAGGTGACCCTCCTGGAGCTGACCGGCGCTTACGCGGCGTTCGCCAACCGCGGCCGCGGGGTCTGGCCATACGGGATCGCGGAGATCCGCGATACGACCGGCCGGGTGCTGTACCGCCGACGGGGCGGCGGACCGGGCCATGTGGTCGGCGGGGCCGCCGTAGACCGGATGA
>JAZFZX010000053.1:0-5515 GCA_036444135.1 Kiloniellales bacterium
TTTTGAGCCGTGGCGGCGTTGCGCTTCTTTGCCGATGGCACCGCATCGCCATGCGAAGCGCGCCTGGCCACGACACAAAATCATCCCGGTCAAATGGTTCAATCTGGTCGGAAAATGCTCTAGAACATGGCCTCGATGACGCGGTCCGGCGGGGCGTGGCCGTCAACGAAGGTCTTGATGTTGATGATGACCTTCTCGCCCATGGCGATGCGGCCCTCGATGGTGGCCGAACTCATATGCGGCAGCAGGACCACATTGTCGAGCTTCAGCATCCGCGGATTGATGGCCGGTTCCTGCTCGAACACGTCGAGGGCGGCGCCGGCGATTTCCCGGTTTTCCAGCATACGTGCCAACGCGTTCTCGTCGATCACCTCGCCACGGCTGGTGTTGACCACGTAAGACTGGGACTGCAGCAGCTTGAGCCGCCGGGCAGACAGCAGGTGGAAGGTCGCCGGCGTGTGCGGGCAATGGATCGAGACGATGTCCACGCGGGCCAACATCTGGTCCAGGCTCTCCCAATAGGTCGCCTCCAGCTCCTCCTCGATGTCGGGGTGCACGCGGCGGCGGTTGTGATAATGGATCGACAGGCCGAAGCCGCGGGCCCGGTGGGCCACCGCCTGGCCAATGCGGCCCATTCCGACGATTCCCAGGCGTTTGCCCGTGATGCGATGGCCGAGCATGGAGGTCGGGCTCCAGCCGGTCCACTTGCCCGCGCGCACCAGGCGTTCGCCTTCCGTCAGACGGCGCGGCGCGGCGAGGATGAGGGCCATGGCCATGTCCGCGGTATCTTCGGTGAGCACGCCGGGCGTGTTGGTGACGGTGATGCCGCGTTGGCGCGCCGTCTTCAGATCGATGTGATCGACGCCCGTGCCGAACGAGGCGATCAGCCGCAGGTTTTCGCCCGCGTGCGACAGGACAGCCGCGTCGATGTGGTCGGTCACGGTCGGGACCAGAACGTCGGCCTCCTTGATGGCCGCGATCAGGCCCGTCTGGCTCATCGGCGAATCTTCCAGGTTCAGGCGTGCATCGAACAGCTCCATCATCCGCGTCTCGATGGCGTCGGGCAGGCGTCGGGTGACGATGACCAGGGGTTTTTTCGCGGACATTTCTCTCGCTCGGACGGCGGCGCCTCTGTCGCGTTGGCTTAGCAGCAGCGCCCGGGCCTTGTCCAGAGCCGGAGAGAGAACGACCCTGCCGTGGCGGCCGCGGTCAGACGCCTTGACCGGCCGGCATCGCCGCGGTTAGGACAAGCGCAGCGTTATATTGCACATGGACTCATCGCGTTTCCGCACTCCCATGTCCTACAGCCGCTCGTGGTCTCCAATGCGTTTCCTGCTCGCAGGTTGTCTGAGCGTGCTTTGCCTTGCCGCCGCGGCGATTTTCCTGTCCGCCGAGGTCCGCGCCGACCAGGCGGCCCGGGTCGGCGCCAGCGGCATGCCCTTGCCGCGCTTCGTGTCGCTCAGGGCCGAGGAGGTCAATCTGCGCACCGGGCCGGGCACGCGCTACCCGATCGACTGGATCTACCGCCGGCGGGGCATGCCGGTGGAGGTCATCGACGAGTTCGACATTTGGCGCCGCGTGCGCGACCACGAGGGCACCGTGGGCTGGATTCACCGCTCCATGCTCACGGCCAAACGCACGGTGCTGGTGACCGGAGAGCCCCGCGTGCTGCGCCGCCGGCCGGAAGCGCAATCGCCTGGACTAGCCAGCCTCGAGGCCGGCGTCATCGGCCGCCTCGAGGGCTGCGAGCAGGACTGGTGCCGTATCGAAGCCCAAGGCTTCGACGGCTGGCTGCGCCGTGGCGAGGTCTTCGGAATCGGCCCGGGCGACTAGGCCATTTTTTGTTCTGTCGGAACCAGCCCTCACCCTAATACAGGTCGCCCGATAGCGCGGCGCGCACCGCCTCGGGCATGATCGCCGAATGGCCATAGGCGGCATGGCCGAAGCCGACCACGACCTCGGTTCCCGGTGCCCTGAACTTGGCCGCCTGCGCGGCGGTGAAGGGAAAATGGATGAACTGCACCGACGAAGCCTTGCCTTCGGCGGTCGAGCGAAGGACCGCGGAAATGTCGTTGTAACCCTCAACATCCGCCTTCTGCGCAAAGTAAAGGTAGCGGCGGTTAGCCTGGCTCTCGCCAGCAAACGCGTCTTTCAGGTTGTTCTATGTATTCGTTCCTTTGAGTGCGGCCATTGGTGTCTCCCCTTGGATCATTCGTTGGGTCTGCGGTCTTGCCTGGGCAGGCAACGAGCGCGGATACGGCTTATCCTTCTTGCTAGATAGAGCCCTGGATGCCGCCTGTCAATACTTTGGAATTATTCCAAACTAGCTTTTAAGCTTCGGATATGAAATTGGATTAAGAGTCAATATTTTGCACGCGGATGACCACGTCCACGCGCGCGATACGAGTCCCTTCCGGGGGCTCCGGCAACTCGGTGATCGGTAGGCGATGCGCGGGAATGTCACGCAGATCGCCCGTCGCCTCGAGGTAGAAGTGGTGGTGATCGTCAACGTTGGTGTCAAAGTAGGAACGGCCAGGCTCCACCACCACTTCGCGCAACAGGCCGGCACTGGTAAACTGGTGCAGGGTGTTGTAGACCGTGGCGACGGACACGCTCACGTTGGCGGCGGCAGCCTCGCTGTGAAGCTGTTCTGCGGTCAAATGACGCTGGCCTCGTTCGAACAAAAGGCGCGCCAAAGCCAGGCGCTGGCGTGTCGGCCGCAGGCCGGCAGCCTTGAGCAAGGCGATGTGTCCGCTGTACAAACGTTGCTTGGCCATAGCCGCTATATAATCGAATTGGCGACGCTTTAAAGGGCTAAAACAAAGAATTACGGACTTTCCTGGAACGCGTTTAAAAGATGATCCTTGCCGCTACGGTGGCAACGATTTACCGGAACGCAGGATGCGGACGGCACGGCCCCTATAGTTTCGGTTGCAACACGCTTGTTTGAAGCTGCGGCGGCTGTGTTATAGTCCGGCCCGGAGCGAAACGTTGGGAGACTGGGGGTATGCCGGGTGACGCCGCAGCGGCCTTGAGTGTGGGAGCCGCGAAGGAAAGACAAAGCAGCTATACCTACCAAGAGCTCATCGAATGCGCTCATGGCAGGTTGTTCGGCCCTGGAAATGCACAGCTTCCCCTCCCTCCGATGCTGATGATGGACCGCATCAGAAAGATCACCGCCGACGGCGGGACGCACGGCAAGGGCGAGATCATCGCGGAACTGGACATCAAGCCGAACCTTTGGTTTTTCGACTGTCATTTCGAGAACGACCCCGTGATGCCGGGCTGCCTGGGTCTCGACGCCCTGTGGCAGCTCGTCGGCTTCTTCCTCGGTTGGCTGGGCGCGCCCGGCCGGGGGCGCGCGCTTGGCGTGAGCGAGGTGAAGTTCGTGGGCGAGGTTCTGCCGACAGCCAAGAATGTCGTCTATCACCTCAACCTCAAACGCGTGATCATGCGTAAGCTGGTCTTGGGAATCGCCGACGGCATCATGAAGGTCGATGGCCGTACCATCTATGAGGCGAAGGATCTCAAGGTCGGCCTGTTCGCAGCGTCCGAAGCCGTCTAGAGGGCGATCATGAGACGGGTCGTGGTCACGGGGCTGGGGGTTATATCCAGCATCGGCAACAACAAGGAAGAAGTCGTCCAATCGCTCAAGGACGGCCGCTCCGGCATCGAGTATTGCGCGGAGTACGAAGAGCTGGGCTTCCGCTCGCACGTCCACGGTTCGATCAAGTTGAATGTCGAAGACGTGCTCGACCGCAAGCTGCGCCGCTTCATGGGCGGCGGCGCCGCGTACAACTATCTGGCCATGCAGCAGGCGATCGACGACTCCGGCCTCACCCCGAAGGACATCTCGAACGAGCGCACGGGGCTGGTCATGGGCTCCGGCGGCCCGTCCACCAAGAACATGCTGCAGGCCTTCGACACATTGCGCCAAAAGGGCGCCCGGCGGGTCGGCCCGTTCATGGTGCCGCGAACCATGTCGAACACAAACACGGCGACACTTGCCGTGCCCTTCGAGATCAAGGGCGTGAACTACACCATCACATCGGCCTGTGCGACCAGCGCGCATTGCATCGGCCACGGTGCGGAACTCATCCAGTGGGACAAGCAGGACATCGTCTTCGCCGGCGGCGGCGAAGAGCTGCACTGGACGATCACAGTGCTGTTCGATGCCATGCCGGCCCTGTCGTCCAAATACAACGACCGCCCGGATTCGGCGTCGCGTGCCTTCGACACCGGACGCGACGGCTTCATCATCTCCGGCGGCGGCGGCACCGTGGTTCTGGAGGAACTGGAGCACGCCAAGGCGCGCGGCGCCAAGATCTATGGCGAGCTCGCGGGCTATGGCGCCACCTCGGACGGTTACGACATGGTCCAGCCGTCCGGTGAAGGGGCGGTCCGCTGCATGCGCATGGCCCTGCAGAGCATTGGCAACACGCCGGTCGATTATGTGAATACACATGGCACGAGCACCCCGATCGGCGACGCGATCGAACTGAAATGCCTGAAGGAGGTCTTCGGCGACTCGCTGCCCAAGATCAACTCGACGAAGTCGCTCACAGGCCACGCCCTAGGCGCCGCGGGCGTCAACGAGGCGATTTACTCGCTGCTCATGATGGAGCGCGGTTTCGTCTGCGCCTCGGCCAACATCGACGAACTCGATCCCGAAGGCGAGGGCATGCCGATCATGCGCGAATGCGAACACGACGTTCAACTTAACTGTGTGCTGTCCAACAGCTTTGGTTTCGGCGGCACCAATGCCACGCTCGCCTTCAAACGGTATGAGGCGTAAATCCGGTCCTGTGCGTCTGAGAACCAGTTGCAGCCATGCAAAAGCCTTCCGTGCGCAGCGTACCAGACCCTAGCGGAAGCCCAGAGGCCGACTCCGTCGCCGCGCAGCGCGACCGAAACTCGGAGGACGCGCGCGCCGGTTCGGATAAACCTGAGGCCAAGCCATTGATGCAGGGCAAGCGCGGCCTCGTCATGGGAGTCGCCAACGATCGCTCGATCGCCTGGGGCATTGCCAAGGCCCTGCACGCCGAGGGCGCCGAGCTCGCCTTCACCTATCAGGGCGAAGCCTTCGGAAAACGGGTCGTACCTTTAGCCGGTTCGCTGGACTCGCAGTTCACGCATTCGTGCGACGTGGATAATGAATCCGAGCTCGATGCACTTTTCGCCGCGATTTCCGAAAATTGGGATCGTCTCGATTTCGTCGTTCACGCCATCGCATATTCTGACAAGGACGAGCTCAAGGGCCGTTACCTCTACACGACGCGGCAGAACTTCGCACAAACGCTCTTGATCTCCTGCTACTCATTTACGGCAATCGCGCGCCGGGCCGGGCCGCTGATGACCCAAGGCGGTTCGTTGCTTACGCTCACCTACCTCGGCGCGGAGCGCGTGACGCCGAACTACAACGTCATGGGCGTGGCCAAGGCGGCGCTGGAAGCCAGCGTTCGATATCTGGCCGTCGACCTCGGGCCGCAAGGCGTTCGGGTCAACGCGATTTCCG
>JAZFZX010000054.1:0-6888 GCA_036444135.1 Kiloniellales bacterium
GGCTGAATGGCCGACGATCTGAAACAGGTGCATCCCGCGTTCCGCGCCGGAATCGAAGCGGCCGGCCGGGCGCTTGCCCACGAGGGACCGCTCGCCGCGCAAAACGGCGCGGAGATCTTCGAGGCCGCGGAGAATGGAACGCGCCTGGAGCTGGCCGTGTGCCGCGGCAAGATCGTCCACGCCGCCCACCGGGGCGCCCAAGATCCAGCGCAACGGGCGGTGCTCGATACGTTCTGCCGGGTCGTCGAGGGCTTGCCCATGCAGGAGGCCGCCGACCATGCCGGACATCACGCGGTTGCGCGATTGCGGGACCCGGACGCGGACTCGCCGGTGTCCGGAATCCTCACGCCGTGGAATGCCGGTGATCTGTTTCACGAGCCGATACGCCTGTTGCGCGCGGCCTATTCGGATTACCGCGCCCGCCACGGCATCGAGTCGGCCGAAAACCTGTGGAACCCGACGATCTCTAAGGATTGGCTGCGGCTCGACGAGCCGGCGCAGATCGCGCGCCTCGCGCCGGTCCTGAAGGATTTCCTGGCGGCGGAGGCCTTGGCTCCGGGCGACGCGCAGGTGGTTGCGGTCGAGCACAACATCCGCGTCGTCTTGGCCTTCGCAGACCATGTCGAATTTGACCGCAAACCGCAGTTGCTCATGGATTTCGAGCGCGTGATCCGGGCCGCCACCGGCGATCGGCTCGAGGTGTTCGCCGAGGAAATGAAGGACAGCAACAAGATCAGGCGCCTGTAGGGGACCCGTGATGACCGGAATGACGGACCACGTCGAACTAATCCTGGACGGTACCAAGATCGCCTGGCACCAGGACCGCATCCGCGCCTGGGAACGCGGCGAGCGCATCGCGCCTATTACCATCGACATGGCGCTCACGCGGGCCTGCAATTACGCCTGTCATTTCTGTTATGCCATGCTTCAGGAGAACGACCGGAAGGTCATCAACAAGAAGGTGATTTTCGATTTCCTAGACGATTGCGCCGACATCGGCGTCAAGGGCGTCAGCTTCGTCTCCGACGGCGAGAGCACGATTTCCCCGGTGTTCGTGGATGCCTGCAAGCACGGCCACGCGCTGGGCCTGTCCATGGCCGTGGGCACCAACGGTTTCGTGCTCAACCGGCGGAAGCTGGAGGAGGTGCTGCCCGCGCTCACTTATGTTCGCATCAACATTTCGGCGGGCGAACGCGAGCGCTATGCGGAAATCATGGGCGTAAAGGAGCATTGGTTCGACCGCGTCCGCCAGAACATCAGCGATATGGTGGAGATCAAAAAGCGCGACGGCCTGCCGGTCACCATCGGCTTGCAGATGGTCCTCATGCCCGAATACGAGGACCAGATCCTGCCGCTCGCGCGCCTGGGCAAGGAGCTGCGGCCCGACTACCTGGTCATCAAGCATTGCTCCGACAACGAGGACGGCGACCTGGGCGTGGACTACGGCGCCTACCGGCGGCTGTACGACAAGCTGCATGCGGCCGAGGCGATGTCGGACGAGAGTTACCAGGTAAGCGTGAAATGGTCGAAGATCGACGCCGAGGGCAAGCGCTCATACCAGCGCTGTTACGGCGCGCCCTTCATGATCCAGCTCTCCGGCTCCGGCCTGGTGGCCCCGTGCGGCATGCTGTTCAACGAGCGCTACAAGAAGTTCCACATCGGCAACATCTGCGACGAGCGCTTCAAGGACATTTGGGCCTCCGACCACTATTGGGAGGTCATGAATTACATCGCCAGCCCGGACTTCAACGCCCAGAGCATGTGCGGATCGCTGTGCCTGCAGCACAAGGTCAACGAATTTCTCGACGCCTATCAGAAAGGCCAGGTCGAGCTCACCGATCTGAACGGTCAGGAACCGCCGCAGCACATCAATTTCGTTTAGACGTCGTCGCCAATCGGGCGGCGTTCACGACTACGCGGCACCGCCGACCGGCGTGAAGTTGAAGTCGAATGCGTTCCGGCAGGCCTGTTCCCCGCCCAGTTCCTCGATCTTGCGCGCCTGATCGGTAAAAGCCCGTGTGTTGACCTCGTCCGGATCGAGCAACGCGCGGAGGCGGGTTTCGCAGGCCGCGCGTATCTCGGCATGCGCCGGGCTTTGCCCAAGGTCGTTTGCTTCGTGCGGATCGCTACCCATGTCGAACAGTTGCGGCGGATAGCCGACGTAGTGGACGTATTTCCATTGCGCCAGGCGAATCATGAAGAATCCGGTGATCGAGCCGCCGTCGTGGTACTCGCTCAGGATCGTCCGCTCGGGTCGTTCGCCGTTGGCGATTCCGACCAGGGAGTGGCCGGGCAAATTGGCTTCCTCTGCCGTGAGGGTCTCGCCAACGCTTTCGACGATGGTCTGGTAGCAATCGATCAGCGAGACCGGCGTATGCACGACCGTGCCGCGCGGCACGTCCGGGCCCGTCACGATGAGCGGAATGGCCGCCGATTCCTCGTACATGACGGATTTGGCCCAGAAGCCGTGGTTGCCGAGCATTTCGCCGTGATCGCTGGTGTAGACGATCCGCGTGCTCTCGTGCGCCCCCATCGCCTCCAGCGTTTGCAGGATTTCGCCGATCTGCGCGTCGAGAAACGAACAGAGGCCGTAATAGGATGCCTGTGCCACCGGGACACTGTCCTCGTCGAAATAGTCATCGTAATTGAAGAAACCTTGCAGTGCCTGCACCACTGGGTGCGTTGGCCTCGCATCGGGTGCGTAAAGGCGCGGCGGCCGGATCCCCTCTAGCGGATAGCGTTGATAGAAGTCCGTCGGGGGTGTCAGCGGGTAATGCGGGCTCACGAACGACACGAAGAGAACCCAAGGCTTTTCAGGCGGCGTGGCGGCACTGTTGCGCAGCCACTCGCACGCTGCGGCGCAGACCCGTCGGTCGTACCGGACGTAGGTCGAATCCCCAGGGCCGATCTGCTCGGCGAGTTGGCGCGCACTTTCGTAGGTGGGAAGCGATTTGCGCAACAATCCCTTCGGCCAGCCGATTCCGCCGACCACGTGCATCGGCAGGATTTCTTCGTCGAAGCCGTTCGGGTCGCTGGTGTCCCGGTAATGCAGCTTGCCGATGGACACGACACGGTGCCCGTCGGCGATCAAGCGATGGCCCCAACCCGGAACGCTGCCGTCATAGGGTTCGGCGCTACTCCAGGTGCCGATCTGATGCACGTAGCGGCCCGTGGCTAGGCTGGCACGCGCCGGAACGCAGATGGGCGATGGTGTGTAGGCACTGGTGAATCGCGTTCCCTGGGCGGCCAAACGATCCAGGTTCGGGGTGTGCATGTGGGCGCCGCCATAACTGCCAATCGCTTCTCGGCAGTGCTCGTCGGACATGATGAACAAGAGATTGGTTGGTTGCATGACCCCCTCACCGTGTCACTTGGGCGCCTCTCCGCGGCGGCGCCGTCCTGCATATTTACCCGACGCGCCGCTTCAGGTCCCAAAGGGCGCGCAGCACGCTGATCACGTTGCCCATGCGAAAGGCCTTAGTGCCGCCGTGATCGCGGGTGCTGATCTCGACGCCGACGGTCGTGTACCGGGCGCCCCGCTTCAACAGTTTGACGATCGCCTCGGCCTGATAGGCGAAGCTGTCGGTTTCAAGCTCGATCTGCCGCAGGAGGTCCAGCCGATGCACAACCAAGCCGTTGTAATAGGGCACCTTTAGCCCAAAGAGGCTGTTCATGAGCCATACGAACCCGCGCGAGGCGAAGCGCCGTTTGAGACTGCGGACCTCGGGGTTGGTGACATAGGGAATCACGATGTCCGCCTCGCCCGCGGCGGCGATGATCGGCGTGATGCCGTGGGCGGGATGCGCGTTGTCGCCGGGGACCATCATGACATGCACGCCGCTGGCCCGCGCAAGCCCGGCCTTGTAGGCCCCGCCGAGCCCGAGATTGCGTGGATTTGTGACAGGCTTGATGGCGGAGTTCGTCTCGGCTAGGCGCGCGATCTCGGCGCCGGTGCCGTCGCGGCTGCCGTCGTCCACCAAGACGATCTCATAACCTTCCAGGCCCGCGCATCGGGCGGCCTCGTGGACCTCCGCCACCGTTCCGGCGAGGTTGCGCTCCTCGTTGAAGCAAGGAACGACAAAGCTGAAAGGCGGGTGCACCTCGCTTGCCGGCTGTTGTGCAGAGGTCTCCCGCTCGGTTGCCATGACGGTGTCCGTACTCACGGCCGGCATCGCATTTTAGTGTGCATCGCGGTCACGATTGGTGACGAAGGCGGCATGGCGACTCCGGACGGGACCCAGACGGCCGACCTCATAGCGGCTTGCTTGCTCTCGGTCCAGCGCAACAGCAGAACCGTCCCTATAGCGTGAAGTGATCGTGATCGGCGAGTTCGCTGCGGCCGCCGATGATCAGCCATTTGGCCAGACCGACCAAGCGCGCCGAGCGGAGAACCGCTGTACCGGTCAGGAACAGCCGGCTGTCGCGTTCGGCGATCTGCCGCGCTTCGATGAGCCGCCGGAGACGATGTTCGAGAATCTCGCGGGCCGGATAGCGCGCATGCAGCTCCGCGTCGGTCAGCCCCTGGGGCGTGTCGTGCAGCTCACGCAGTAGGCGAATGCGCCGTGCCGTCTCCCCCATGTTGTTCCAGTGGAAATAGACATAACAAAAAGCCAGGTAGATCAATGCGTTGGCAGTTGCGCTGTCGGCGGCGCTGGTGCCTGGGCCGCGGACCGAAACTGAAAGGACCACGAGAACCGCCAATCCGGTCACGGCGCCCGCCATCTGTGATCTGAACAGGCGGCCTTCGGTATTCCAAAGGCGATAGACGGCGACCTGCGCCGCCATGTTGGCGAGAATCGCCACAAGCGGCACAAGGATGATCCAAAACTGCGACGCCATTGCTATCCGCCCTTGGGCGCGCCAAGCAGCGCGCGCCAACCGATGAAGACACGGGCGAGCAACCGGCCGCGGCTCGTCGGGCGAATTCGCCCGTCGTCCCGCACGGCGAGTCGCTCATCCAACAAGTCCCGAATACGCGGCGCCACCAGCACGGAGTCGTTCAATTGTTCGAACAATGCCTTGCGGGCGAGGCCCTCTGCGCCCCGGCGGGAGATGGCCTGAATGATGACCAGGGTCGGGCTTTCGACCTCGATGGCCGGATAGGTCATGACATAAGCAGCCGCCAAGGCGAGCGAAAGCAACACGGCGTGCGCGATGCCCAACGGCCCCTCCGGCAGGAGGTCTGCGACCCGCGGTTCCACCCAGCCCAGCAAGAGAATCAGAAGCAACCCGCCGAATATTCCGGCGAGCCAAGACATGACCAAGACACGGGCGGAATCGGCAGGTGGGGCCAGACGCCACCGAATCCAATGGAGCAGAAAGCCGGCCAACACCAACAGCAAGCCGAGGCCGACGACAGACATCATTCCGGTCGACCGCTCTCTGATGTTGCCGCCATATCGCGCAATTCGGATTCCCGGGGGCGCTTCGCGCCCTGAGCGAGCCACAGCAGGCCGCCCAGAAGCCCGATTATCAGAAGCAGCAGCCCAAAGGCGATGGAAACCAAGGCCGCGTCACTCTGGCTCACGCCGAGGAGACCGAGTCCCACCACCATGGTTCCTTCGCGCAACCCCCAGCCGGCGATCGAGATAGGGATTGCCGACACGATCATGACACCGGGAACCACTGCGAGGGCTCCAACCGATTCCAGTGGAACGCCCAGACCACCTGCCAGAAGAAGGACCGCGCCGCTGAGTGCAAACTGCCCGAGAATCGAAACGCCAACCAGCTGCAACAGACGCCGCTTACTATGCACAACCATGTCGACCTCGTTAGCCACGACGTTAAGGTTGCGCCGCACGGAGTCGACAGGCAGCCAGCCAAGAAGGCGGACTACCCAGGGCGCGGTCGCGATCACGATCAAACCACCGAGGCTGACGAGTGCAACGACCCAGGCCGGGCCCGGATCCTCCAACGTGGCCATGAGATACAGGGCCCCGATCATTGACAGCAGCAACAGGCCAAGAAACCCCAACAGCCGGTCGATCAGCACCGACCGGAAAGCGAGGCCGATGGGCCGGCCGTGGCCGCGCAACAGCCAAACCCGCATCCCATCACCACCGACCGTCGAGGGCAGGACCTGGTTGAAGAAGAGGGTGATCACGACCGTCTTCAGCAACCGCCAGGGCGGCAAAGCCGCATCGATGGCGGCGACCACGCGTTCCCAACGCCACGTCACGACGATCGCGTTCTGGAAGAAGATCAGGAGGGCGGCGCCGACGAAAAACGAGGGAGAGATCGTCTCGAGACGGCTGGAGAGGCTGTCCAACTCCACATTTCGCGAGACCAAATAGATGAGCCCGCTGGTCACTGCGAACTTGGCGGCTAGGATGAGGTGGTTTTTCGACATGGGTCCACTGGCGCCTGGACGAATCGTTCCGCAGACTGCCGAAGTTTGTTTAACACCCGGTTACGTGGGACGGAATGCCCTTTTCGGGTGTGCGCCCTATGCATATGCGTCAGGCCGACACTCGGCCTCCTGGTCGAGATGTGGTCGAAGCGCTTTCATGATCTTGTCCAGCGGGTCGGCCTGGGCCAGGGCATAGCTTTCTGGCGCGGCGCGGCGTCGCAGCAGAACGCGGACCAGTGGTGCCCCTACGCGACCGGCGAAACGATAGAGCGCGAACGCGCAGCCTGCGGCCAGATCACTCAAGACCGCACCTCCTCGCGACATTCCCACAGCCGGATTGCAGCACACCGGCGGCCGGTTCGGCTGAATCTCATGTCACGTGGAATCGTCTTGCATTGCATGGAGGCGGCTGAGCGAAACGGCGTTGTCGGCGTGCAAGCCATGGACGGTGTTCTTCATGGCACATGGCGGACGGCCGGGCAACGCGATGCCGGCCGCAGGGTTCGAACCACGGCATTGCGGCCGTGCGGGTGAAATTG
>JAZFZX010000055.1:0-2468 GCA_036444135.1 Kiloniellales bacterium
CGGCTCAGGAGAATCAGCCCCTCGCAGAGCGCCGGATTGTAGTCGTAGTTGCGCACCAGCATGGGCGTCTTGCTGTCCGGCCACACCACCTGGCTGCAGCCGGTCAGATAGGCCGGCGGCCGGTAGAGGCTGAGGAAGCGCGCCTCCAGGTCGCCGCCGCCGGACAGCTCGCAAAGCCGCTCGTAGGTCGGCACCAGTTCGGGCATGTAGCGCCGCAGCTTCGTCAGAGCTTCCCGGTAGGTCGGCCGCTCCTCGATTCCCTCGGACAGGAACCAGTGGCGATAGGCCGGCCAATGCTGCGCGAAGAGGCCCTGCCACTTCTCGCCCGGCTGGTCCTCGCCAACGGCTCGGAACAGGAGCTCCATCGCGCCCCGCCGTCCTATAGGATCTTGAAGGCGCCGGGCTGCAAGGCCGGCATCGGTGGCGCCTCGAGCGAACCCAGGGGACGCGCCTGGAACTGCCCGCGGATGCCTTCGATCCACATCTTGGCGCGGGCGTTCAGCTTGAAGTTCTTGGTCATCAGCCGTCCGCGGGTGACTAGGATGCCGAGGTCCGCCCCCTCATAGCGGTAGTCGCCCGAGCCGCTGATCCGCAGGAAAAAGGCCTCTTGTTCGCTTTCCACCGCCCGGCGGTGGTAGTCGAAGCGCGCGTAAGTGAGGCTCCCGTCGCCGTTGCTGCGCCAGATCCCGCTTTCCGGCGCCTCGGTGATCACGTCGACGCTGTCGTCGGTGTGCTTGATGACCAGCTGGCTCCAACTGTCGATGTTGGCGGTATCGGCCCAGCGGCCGTTGAGCGCGTCCACGTCGAGCTCGAAGGGGATGTCGCTGAATTCCAGCAGGTGGAACAGGAACAGCGGTGCGTCGGCGTGGGCGAAGGCGGCGTGGTTGGTCATCGAGCTGGCGCCGGTGACCCGCGGGTTGAGCTCGCCCAGCCACATGTCGCCGGTGTCCTTGTCGATCAGGAAGTCCAGCTCGAAATAGCCCCGGTAGCCTTCCTTGCGCAGCTGTTCGCCGAAGCGGAAGGTGAGGTCGCGCGCCTTGGCCCGCAGTTTCGGCGTGAAGGCGTCGGCGAAGATCTCGTTGCCGGCCCAGCCGCCCTTGTACGGGGTCAGTTCCTTGAAGCCCACGATTTCGGTCATGAGCGGGCCGACGATCGTGCCGGCCTTGGTGGTGCAGGCCTCGATCGCCGCCTGGCGGCAGTCGATCCGCTTCATGATCTTGACCTCGCCCTGGCCGACGATCTCGTCGGCGTAGCGCTTCCAGTCATTCTCGCTGGAGATGAAGAAGGTGGTGTGGCCGGAATCGCCGAAGGCCGTCTGCAGCACCAGGTCGGGGCCGAGCTTCTTGGCCGCCTTGCGCAGGTCGTCGTAGCTGGCAAGCTCGATGAGCACGTTGGGCACGCTCGGCACCCCCGCCTTGTCGCCGACGCGCACCGTTTCGATCTTGTTGTCCAGGCCGGTGCGCAGACGCGCCTTGGGGAACCAGACCTTGAGGCCGGCGGCCCGGGCCAGCTTCTCGGTCTTTTCGTCGAACATGAGGAAGACCGCCTTGGGGCGGCCGCCGCGGGTCTTGATGGTGTCCAGCACCTCCTTGTGCTGCAGCAGGTAATTGTTGATGTCCTCGATGCTTTCGAACTCGGGGTGCGGCGCGGGCGACGGCACGAAGGTGTTGGGGTGGCGCCCGTCGTAGCAATCGATGTAGCAGACATATTTGAAGTTCCGGACCCACTCGTCGATGCCGAGCAGGTTGAAGTTGGTGGCGCTGATGAAATAGATCGGCGTCTCGTTGCGGTGAAAGAACCGGCGGATGTCGGACATGCCGCTCAGTTTCTTGCCCTGTCTTCTGGCCATCGCTTTGCCCCCGGTCGGTTTTGATTTGCTCTTTAGCGGACCGTTTTATTCCACGCCTTCGCCTATTCGGCTGCGGCCTTTCCGCTGACGCTCTTGGGTTGCTCGGCGCCCAGGGCCGCCTCGCTGAACACCCTGAGACCGAGCTCCGGCCGGTAGCCGTGGATCTCCTTGACGTCGAGCGCCCGCATGAAATCGAGAATCGCCTGGCTGATGATCTGCCCGGGCACCAGGATCGGGAAGCCGGGCGGATAGGGAATGATGAAGGAGGAGGAAACCACCTCGCGGCCCGAGGCCATCGCCTCGTCCAGCGAGCCGTCCTCAAGGCTGGGGTATTCGCATGCCGTGGCGTCGTAGGCCAGGAAATAGGCCGCCCGCAGGTCGCCTTCGGGCGTGTCGCCCGAGGCATCGCCGCGGAAGGCGTCGTGGAACCGGCTGAAGTCCGGCAGCGGCGGCTGCTCCTGGGTCAGCGCCCGCACCTGCTTGTCGTGCAGGCGCCGTTCGACCGGGCTGGCGTCCTGGATCTCGTCGTCGAGCTCCTGGGCGATTTTGACCAGGACCTCGATCAGGTAGGCGGTGGAGCTGCGGGTGGTGCCGATGTTGGTCATGAACAGCACGGTGT
>JAZFZX010000056.1:0-2202 GCA_036444135.1 Kiloniellales bacterium
CGCGAACGCGAAGCGGCCGAGTTCCGCGCCCAGGGTTTCGAGATGGCCCAACGTATCAAGGCGGGCGCCGACCGCGAGGCCACGGTGATCCGCGCCGAGGCCGAGCGCGAAGCGGAGATCGCGCGCGGCGAGGGCGAAGGAGAACGCACCCTCATCCTCAACGCCGCCTATGGCCGGGATCCGGAATTCTTCAGCTTCTATCGCTCGATGCAGGCTTACGAACGGGCGCTGACGGAAGGAACCTACATGGTGCTTTCGCCCGACAGCGAATTCTTCAACTTCTTCGGCGACTTTCGGGGGGCGGACCACGCAAGAGACGCGGAATAGGCCCGGGCGTGCGGGCCGTCGCGACGGACCGGTGGATTGACGGCCGCCATCGATGACCGATCTTTTGACGGCACTGGCCTTGGTTCTGGTGCTCGAAGGGCTGGCACTGGCCTTGTTGGCCGATCGCCTGCACGCGCTGCTCGCACTAATGGCCGATCTGCCGCCCGAGGTCCTGCGAATTTCGGGTATCGTTTCGGCGGGCCTCGGCCTGCTGTTTGTCTGGCTGTTGCGCGCCTAGGCGGACCGCTTGCCACGGCTTTTCCGAGATTCGGCCATAATTTGGCCTATTTCCTCCCACAGGGTCGTGATACTAGATTGTGTTGAACAAATCCGGGCACTACCCCAAATCGCCAGGCATAGCGCGAGCGATGGACATGGCAGAGAGTTGGCTCCGCCAAGCCACTCCTGGCGTCCGGCGACACTCAAATATGAGGTGATCCACGTGACCGACGTACTTCGCTTAAATCATCCGGCGTGGCGGTGGGCCGCGGTTTTGCCGCTGCTGTTGGCCGCCTTTGTGTGGGCGACGGCGGCGCAGGCCCGATCTGCCCCGGACAGCTTCGCCGATCTTGTCGAGAAGCTGTTGCCCTCCGTTGTCAACATCTCGACCTCGCAGGTGGTCGAATCGACCGAGGGCAGCGAGGAATTCGAGGAATTCTTCCGCGAGTTTTTCGAACGCCGCGGCGAGCGCCCACGGCGCCGCCGCCAGAACTCCTTGGGTTCCGGCTTCATCATCGATGCGGGCGGCTACATCGTCACCAACCACCACGTCATCGCGGAGGCCGATGAAATCAGCGTGCGCTTGCGCGACGGCACGACGCTCGACGCCGAGGTGGTCGGCAGCGACGAGAAGACGGACCTGGCGTTGTTGAAGGTGGACATCGGCGAACAGCTGCCGGCGGCGACATGGGGCGATTCCGACAAAACGCGAATCGGCGATTGGGTGATTGCGATCGGCAACCCATTCGGCCTCGGCGGGTCGGTGACGGCCGGGATCGTTTCGGCGCGCGAGCGCGACATTCAGGCAGGGCCTTACGACGACTTCATTCAGACCGACGCGGCGATCAACAGGGGCAACTCCGGCGGCCCCATGTTCAACCTCGACGGCGAGGTGATCGGAATCAACTCGGCCATCATTTCGCCCTACGGCGGCTCGGCGGGCGTGGGTTTCGCCATCGCCTCCAATCTTGCCCACAATGTCATCTCGCAGCTACGCGAATTCGGGCGAGTGAAGCGTGGTTGGCTCGGCGTCCGCATCCAGACCGTGACCGACGAACTGGCCGAGGGCCTCAGGCTCGACAAGGCCCATGGCGCCCTGGTCGCCTCGGTAACCGAGGGCGGCCCGGCCGAAGCGGCGGGCATTCGACAGGGCGACGTGATCCTCGAGTTCGACGGCCGCGAGGTCGCCGAGATGCGCAAACTGCCCCGCATGGTGGCCGAGACCCGCATCGGCAAAGGCGTCAAGGTCGTGGTCTGGCGCAAGGGCAAGGAGGAACACCTGACCGTCGATCTGGGCGAGCTGGAGGAAGAGCAGGTCGCGGCGGCTACGGCCACGACCGGGCCCGAGGAAGAAGACGAGAGCAAGGTCGAGGCGCTGGGCTTGGACCTTGCCCAGCTCACCCCGGAGCTCCGGCAGCGCTTCGAGCTCAAGGAAGACATGGAGGGCGTCGTGATCACCGACGTCTGGGCCGACGGCACCGCTGCCGCCAAGGGGCTCAAACCGGGCGACGTGATCGTCGAGGTCGATCAGGAGGAGGTGAGCAACCCCGCCGAGGTCTCCGAGAAGATCGAGCGCGCCAAGGACGAAGGCTTCCGCGTCGTGACGCTGCTGGTGTTCCGCCAGGGCGATTTCCAATGGGTGGCCGTACGGCTCGA
>JAZFZX010000057.1:0-2235 GCA_036444135.1 Kiloniellales bacterium
GTGACCGGCACGCCGCCGGGGGTGGGCTTCGTGCGCACGCCGCCCTTGTTCATGAAGCCGGGCGATGTCTGCGAGGTCGAGATCGAGGGCATCGGGACCTTGCGCAACAGCGTCGCCGACGAAGGCCGCGCCTGAGCTCGGGCGGAAACAGGCCGGCGCCCGCGCGTACGACCGTCGGTATAAGGGAACCATGGCCGCCTTCAAGACGCTCGACGATCTGGATCCGGATGGCAAAACGGTCCTGGTCCGGGTCGATTTCAACGTGCCCCTGAGGGACGGCCAAGTCGCCGATGCGACCCGGATCGTGCGCAGCCTGCCGACCATCGAGGAGCTCGCGCGCCGCAGCGCCCGGGTCGTGCTGATCTCGCACCTGGGCCGGCCCAAGGGCGCGCGCGTGCCCGAGCTGTCGCTTGCGCCCCTGCGCGCGGCGCTGGCCGAACGGCTGCCCGGGCGCCGGGTCGTCTTCGCCGGGGACTGCGTCGGGCCCGAGGCCGAGGCCGCGCTCGCCGATCTCGGCGCCGGCGAGGTGGCGCTCCTGGAGAACCTGCGCTTTCACCCCGGCGAGGCGGCGAACGACGGGGACTTCGCCGCCGCGCTCGCCGCACTCGGCGACCTCTACGTCGACGACGCCTTCGCGGTGGCGCACCGGGCGCACGCCTCGGTGTCGGCGCTCGCCCGTCTGCTGCCGGCCGCCGCCGGGCGCTTGATGCAGGCCGAGCTGGACGGCCTGGGCGCGGCGCTGGAACGGCCGGAACACCCGGTCATGGCGATCATCGGCGGCGCGAAGATTGCCACCAAGCTCGACCTGCTCGGCAACCTCTTAGACAAGGCCGACTTCCTCGTCATCGGCGGCGGCATGGCGAACACCCTCCTACACGCGCGCGGGGTCGATGTCGGCGCCTCGCTATGCGAGCGGGAAATGCCGGAGACCGCGCGCGCGCTCCTGGCGCGCGCCGAAACCGCGGACTGCGAGGTGTTGCTGCCTGACGACGTGGTGGTCGCGGCCGAGCCCGTGCCGGGCGTCTCGACCGCGACAGTGCCGGTCGCGCGCGTCGGTCCCGACCAGATGATCCTTGATATCGGACCTGAGACGGCGGAAGACATCGCAGCACGTGTGACTCTGTGCTCGACGCTCATTTGGAACGGACCACTCGGCTACTTCGAGGTACCGCCCTTCGACAAAGGTACCAACCGAGTGGCGGCCAGGATTGCGGAATTCACGCGCGCCGGCCAATTGCTCAGCGTGGCCGGCGGCGGCGATACCCTGACCGCGCTCGCCCACGCCGGCGTTGCCGAGGACTTCTCCTACCTTTCGACCGCGGGCGGGGCGTTCCTGGAATGGCTCCAGGGCAAGACCCTTCCGGGCGTCGCGGCGCTCGAGGAGGCGGCTGCGCGCTGACCCGCCGGCCGGGGAGACCGTCATGTACCAGCGCGACACCGGATCTCGTTCTCGCCAACGGGAAGTTCGTCACGGCATCGATCCGCGGGGCCGGGTCCGCCCTTCGGTGCCTTCGACCGCGATCCGGCAAGCGGCGCCTTCATGATCTCGCTCTATGCGCTGCTCTTGGCCCACACCAACGACTGCACGCCGACCGGGACCCCGGTCGAAATCGGCCGGCGGCCGGATCGTCCGTCTGCAACGCGCCCCAGTTCGCAGTGACGCGCAACACGATCTTCGGTATAAGGCGGTTAAGCGCCTATCGCCTCAGTGAAACGCCAGCACGGGTATATCCGCGTGTTCGAGCACGTACTTGGTGACTCCGCCTACAATCCTTTCGCGCAGGCGGGTATGCGAATAGGCCCCCATTACCAGGAGATCGGCCCCCAATTCCTGGGCCTTGGCGAGCAGGATCTCTCCGACCGGCCGGCCGTCCGGCACGACCTCCACCTGCCGCGCGCCGATCGCATGCCACTCGAGATAACGGCTTGCCTCCTGCAGCGAGGGACCCTGCTTCGCGCCCGTGGCGATAGACAGCAAAGTCACTTCGTCCGCGAGCTTCAGGAAGGGCATGGCGCGCCTGATGGCGTTCTCCGCCTGGCCCGATCGATTCCAACCGATCATGATCGACCGGCCGATCGCCCGAGTCGGCCGCGATGGCACGATTAGTACCGGGACGGCGCCGGTAAAGATGAACATGCCCGTCTCTTCCGAAGGGGTTCGAGACTCCCGGCGCGAATAGCCCGAATATCCCACGACCATGAGATCGAAGAACCAGCCGTACTTCGGTATGGCGC
>JAZFZX010000058.1:0-3566 GCA_036444135.1 Kiloniellales bacterium
TGAAGGTCGGCAGCCGCATGATCGATACCTCTCTGCGCAGCAAGCTGCAAAGGCTCGAACTCGCGATGAAAGGGGCTGGATGATGGATATCCGCGCCGCGGAAATCTCCGCGATCCTCAAGGAGCAGATCGAAAACTTCGGGACCGAGGCGGATGTCGCCGAGGTGGGCCAGGTGCTCTCCGTCGGCGACGGCGTGGCGCGCGTTTATGGCCTCGACAACGTGCGGGCCGGCGAAATGGTCGAGTTTCCCGGCGGCATCAAGGGCATGGCCCTCAACCTGGAGGTCGACAACGTCGGAATCGTGATCTTCGGCGATGACCGCGACATCGCGGAGGGCGACACGGTCAAGCGCACCGGCGCCATCGTCGAAGTGCCAGTCGGCCGTGGTCTGCTGGGCCGGGTCGTCGACGCGCTCGGCAACCCGATCGACGGCAAGGGACCGATCGAAGCGGCGGAGCGCCGCCGCGTCGACGTGAAGGCACCCGGAATCATCCCGCGCAAGTCGGTGCACGAGCCGATGCAGACGGGCCTCAAGGCCATCGACAGCCTGATTCCCATCGGCCGCGGCCAGCGCGAACTCATCATCGGCGACCGGCAGACCGGCAAAACCGCCATCGCGCTCGACACCATCATCAACCAGAAGGGCCTCAACGCGAGCGACGACGAGTCGAAGAAGCTTTACTGCATTTACGTCGCGGTCGGCCAGAAGCGCTCCAGCGTCGCCCAGTTCGTGAAGACCCTGGAGGATCACGGCGCGCTCGACTATTCGATCATCGTCGCGGCGACGGCGTCCGAGCCCGCGCCCTTGCAGTTCCTGGCGCCCTACAGCGGCTGCACCATGGGTGAATTCTTCCGCGACAACGGCGCCCATGCGGTGATCTTCTACGACGATCTGTCGAAGCAGGCCGTGGCATACCGCCAGATGTCGCTGCTGTTGCGCCGCCCGCCGGGACGCGAGGCCTATCCGGGCGACGTCTTCTATCTGCACTCGCGGCTGCTCGAACGCGCGGCGAAGATGAACGAAGACAACGGCGCCGGCTCGCTGACGGCCCTGCCGGTCATCGAAACCCAGGCCGGCGACGTGTCGGCCTACATCCCGACCAATGTGATTTCCATCACCGACGGCCAGATCTTCCTGGAGACCGCTCTGTTCTACAAAGGCATCCGGCCGGCCCTGAACGTGGGCCTGTCGGTCTCGCGGGTGGGCTCGGCGGCCCAGATCAAGGCCATGAAGCAGGTGGCAGGCACCATCAAGCTGGAGCTGGCCCAGTACCGCGAGATGGAGGCCTTCTCGCAGTTCGCCTCGGATCTGGACGCGGCGACCCAGCGGCTGCTGGCGCGCGGCGTGCGACTGACCGAGCTGTTGAAGCAGCCGCAGTATCGCCCGATGCCCGTCGAGGAGCAGGTGGTGGTGATCTATTCCGGCGTACGCGGTTATCTGGACAAGCTGCCGGTCGCAAAAGTGACGGAGTTCGAGCGGCGGCTTCTGTCCGAGATCCGCAGCGAGGGTCAGGACCTGCTCGCGGCCATCCGCGAGGAGGGCGAGATCTCCGACGAGACGGAAGGAAAACTCAAGGACGTCCTCGACAAGGTCTTGGCCACCTTCGCCTGAACGCACCGGCGAGACGGGCCTGAACCGCAACAGCTAGGCGGGTCGCAAGGAACAGCATGGCGAACCTCAAGGACCTGAGGGTCCGCATCTCCAGCGTCAAGGCGACGCAGAAGATCACCGCGGCCATGAAAATGGTCGCGGCGGCCAAGCTGCGCCGGGCGCAGGAACAGGCCGAGGCGGCGCGGCCTTACGCTCAACGCATGGAGCGCATGCTGGGGT
Source organism: Kiloniellales bacterium (assembly GCA_036444135.1). Lineage (GTDB taxonomy): Bacteria > Pseudomonadota > Alphaproteobacteria > Kiloniellales > JAKSDN01 > JAZFZX01. The sequence continues at coordinate 1,832 of JAZFZX010000058.1, forward strand.
CCCTGTCGGTCGCCGCGGCCGACCAGGTTGGCGCGCCGCCGCTGCTGGCCGGGACCGGCAAGGACGACGTGCATCTGATCGTGGTCGGAACCGCGGACCGCGGGCTTTGCGGCGGTTTCAACACCAACAACGTGCGCGAAGCCCGCCGCTTGATCGGCACGCTCTCGGACCAGGGCAAGACGATCAAGATTCTCTGCATCGGCCGCAAGGGACGCGATCAACTGCGCCGCGATTTCAGCTCTCTGATCGTCGACACCTTGGAGGACGTCAGCCGGCCGCGGCCATCCTTCGAGAAATCCGAGGAAATTGCGCTGCGCATCACCCGCATGTTCGACGAGGGCGAGTTCGATGTCTGTACGTTGATCTACGCCGAGTTCAAATCGGCCCTAACCCAGATTGTCCGCAGGCAGCAGCTCATTCCCTTCGCCGTGACGGGCGAGGAGGAGACGCCGGAGACCGGCAGCGCTCAGGCCTCCTATGAATACGAACCCTCCGAAGACGAAATTCTGGAGGCGTTGTTGCCGCGCAACCTGGCGGTCCAGATTTATCGGGCCTTGTTGGAGAACAATGCGAGCGAGCATGGCTCCCGAATGACCGCGATGGACAGTGCCACGCGCAACGCGGGCGATATGATCGACCGCTTGACGCTGATCTACAACCGCACGCGGCAGGCGGCGATTACCAGTGAGCTGATCGAAATCATATCCGCCAAGGAAGCCATGTAACCCCGATAGGCGACAGGGCACGGCGGACCGGTAGGATCGAGGAGCGAGATTCATGGCGAAGAACCTGGTCGGGAAGATTACGCAGGTGATGGGTCCGGTGGTGGACGTCCAGTTCGAGGGCGATCTGCCGCCCATCCTGAACGCGCTGGAAACCTACAACGAAGGCCGGCGACTGGTCTTGGAAGTCGCCCAGCACCTGGGCGAGAACATCGTGCGCACCATCGCCATGGACACGACCGAGGGCCTGGTGCGCGGTCACGAGGTGACCGACACCGGCGATCCCATCATGGTTCCCGTGGGTCCCGAGACCCTGGGACGCATCTTGAACGTGATCGGTGAGCCGGTCGACGACCGCGGGCCCGTGGAGACGAAAAAGCGCTCGCCGATCCACAGGCCGGCGCCCGATTACGTCGATCAATCCACCGAGGCCGAGATCCTGATCACCGGCATCAAGGTGGTGGACCTGCTCGAGCCGTATGCCAAGGGCGGCAAGGTCGGCCTGTTCGGCGGCGCCGGGGTCGGCAAGACCGTCATCATCATGGAGCTGATCAACAACATCGCCAAGGCGCACGGGGGCTATTCGGTCTTTGCCGGCGTTGGCGAGCGGACCCGCGAGGGCAATGACCTCTATCACGAGATGATCGAATCCGGCGTGATCCAGCTCGACGGCGAGGGATCGAAGGCCGCGCTGGTGTATGGCCAGATGAACGAGCCGCCGGGCGCCCGCGCCCGCGTCGGCCTGTCCGGGCTCACGCTCGCGGAATATTTCCGCGACGAGGAAGGCCAGGACGTGCTGTTTTTCATGGACAACATCTTCCGCTTCACCCAAGCGGGCTCCGAGGTGTCGGCGCTCCTGGGGCGCATTCCCTCGGCGGTGGGCTATCAGCCGACGCTGGCTACCGACATGGGCGCCATGCAGGAACGAATCACCACCACCAAGAAAGGTTCGATCACCTCGGTACAGGCCGTCTATGTGCCGGCCGACGACTTGACGGACCCGGCGCCGGCTA
>JAZFZX010000059.1:0-6394 GCA_036444135.1 Kiloniellales bacterium
GGCCGTGCCGCCTCGACGATCGCGCCCAGCGCCGGCTGGGGGCAAGCGTGCCGTAGAGCGCGCCACCGCCGGCGAGCCGCGCGGCGCAAAACCGGTCGGCGCCCTCGCGTGCGTCCGCGTGCGGCCCCGGTATTTGCGGTAATCAAACAGCTAGTGATGCGCGCCGAAAACGGCGACGCCGAACCGAACGGCCAAGGCCGTTCAGGCCGCGTTGGCCAGCTCCGTGCCGGCGATCCAGCCGCCGCCAACGAGGCGCGTGGCGTCGTAGAAGACCGCCGCCTGACCCGCCGCGATGCCGTACTGCGGTTCGTCCAGCACCACCTCCGCCGTACCGTCCGCACTCGCAAAGACGCGCGCGCGCGCCGGCGCCTGGGCCGAGCGCAGCTTGACCTGGACCGGCCGGCCCTCGGGCGCGGCGGCGCCGTCCAGCCAGTTGACCTGCCGGACCCGCACCCGGTCGCGGGCGAGCGCCCGGTGCGGCCCCACGACCACGCGCCGTGCGCTGGCGTCCAGGGCGACCACGAAGAGCGGCTCCGGCGTGCCGCCGATGCCGAGGCCGCGGCGCTGGCCGACGGTGAAGTTGATGATGCCTCCGTGGCGGCCGAGCACCCGGCCGTCCAGATCGACGATGTCGCCCGGCTCCGCCGCGTCGGGGCGCAGGCGTTCCACGACCCGCGCGTAGGAGCCGTTGGGCACGAAGCAGATGTCCTGGCTGTCGGGCTTGGCGGCGACGGCAAGACCGAAGCGTTCGGCCAGCGCCCGCACCTCCGATTTCGGCAGGCCGCCCAGGGGAAAGCGCAGGAAGGCGAGCTGGTCGGCTGTGGTGGCGAACAGGAAGTAGCTCTGGTCGCGCGCGGCGTCGGCGGCCTGGTGCAGCTCCGGCCCCCCGGGCCCGTCGCGGCGCGCCGCGTAATGGCCGGTGGCGAGCGCGTCGGCCTCCAGGTCCCGCGCAGTCTCCAGCAGATCGCGGAACTTGATACGCTGGTTGCAGCGCACGCAGGGGATGGGCGTCTCGCCGCGCAGATAGCTGTCGGCGAAGTCGTCCATGACGGCGGCGCGGAAGCGGCTTTCGTAGTCGAGCACGTAGTGCGGCACGCCGAGCCGGTCGGCCACCCGCCGGGCGTCGTGGATGTCCTGCCCGGCGCAGCAGGCGCCCTTCTTCTGCACCGCCGCGCCGTGGTCGTAGAGCTGCAGGGTGACCCCCACCACCTGATAGCCCTGCTCGGCCAGCAGCGCCGCGGTGACGGACGAGTCCACCCCGCCCGACATGGCGACAACCACGCGGGTTTCCTTGGCCGGCTTGGCGAGGCCGAGCGAGTTGAGGGCAGGCGTGCTCATGGCGCGGCAATATAGGCCGTGCGCCAGTGAGCGCAAGCACCCGTGTGTCTCGCGCGCCGCCGCGATGCATGGCACAATGATCCAACCGCGGGCGGCAGACGCGTCCCGGCCAAGGGCGGCACAGGCGTTTCAGGGATCACGCTCATGAACGACGGACACGATCTGGAAGGGCGGCTGCGGGACAAGGAGGTGATCCTGCTAGACGGGGCCGTGGGCACCCAGCTTCAGGCGATGGGCGTTCCCATGAACAGCCACGCCTGGGCGGCGACGGCGCTGCACAGCCATCCCTACACCGTGCGGCGCATGCACGAAAACTATATCGCCGCCGGTTGCGACGTGATCACGGTCAACACCTACGCCTCGGCACGGCACAATCTGGAACCCCTGGGGCTCGCCGACCTGACCAGAGAGCTCAACCTAAGGGCCGTCATGCTGGCTGAGGATGCCCGGGACCGCGCTGCATCCGAGCGGCCCGTGCGGATCGCCGGGTCGGTGTCGAATTACGGCCTGTTGGCGGGCGCCGAGCCCTATACGGACGAGCAGGTCGTCAGGTACTTCGGCCGGCGCGGCGTCATCAGCGATGAGCAGGCGCGTGCCAACATGCGCGAGCAGGCGGAAATCCTGGCCGAGGCCGGCGTCGACCTGCTTCTGGTCGAGGCCACCGGCAGCCACACCCAGCGCAAATGGGCGACCGAGGCCTGCGTGTCGATCGGCCTGCCGGTCTGGGTCGGATTCAAATGCCACCAGAGCGCGGACGACCCGACCGTCAGGTTGGGCTACCTCTCCGAAGAAACGCTGGCCGATACATTGCCCGAGGTGATGGCGCTCGGCGGGTCCGCGGTGACCCTGTTTCACACCTCGATCGCGACGACGCGGGCGGCGCTGCCGATCGTGCGGGAGCTGTGGGACGGCCCGGTCGGGGTCTATCCCGAGGCCGAACGCGAGGACTACACGAGCGCCTACCGCGACGAGGCCGAAGCGACGCCGATCACGCCCGAAGAATTCGCCGGCTTCGCCCGGGACTGCGTCGATCAGGGCGTACAGATCGTCGGTGGCTGCTGCGGCATCGAGCTGCCATACATCCGCCCGCTGCGCGCGGCGCTGCCGGCGCACGTGGCGTGACGGGGATAAGGCAAGCATCACAAAAGCCATAAACATGCGGTTGAGGGAGGAGAGAGGGAGATGGCGGATCACGGATACCAGAGCGGCCGGTTGAACCTGCCGTTCGTCGGTCATTGCACCTTCGCAAAGGCCCCCATTTGCATCGACTGGAACTCTCTCGACGCCGACTTCGCGATCCTCGGTGTTCCCAACGACATGGGCACGCAGTACCGCCCGGGCGCGCGCTTCGGCCCGCGCGGCATTCGCGCGGCCTCGACGCTGTTCTCCTTCGGGCACAGCGGGGCCTACGACTTCGAGGACGACATCAATTATCTGCCAGCCTCCGAGGTCAAGATCGTCGACGTGGGCGACGCCGACATCATCCACACCGACATGGAACAGAGCCACGCCAATACCGAGTTCGCCGTGCGCCAGATCCTGGCCGCCGGGGCGACGCCCATCATCCTGGGCGGCGATCATTCGATCCACGACCCGGTCATGGCGGCCTATTCCGACCAGGAGCCGCTGCACATCGTGCATTTCGACGCCCATCTGGACTTCGTCGACGAGCGCCACGGCGTGCGCCGCGGTCACGGAAACCCGCTGCGCCGATCGTCCGAAAAGACCTGGGTCACCGGGATGACCCAACTGGGCATCCGCAACGTCTCTTCGTCGAACCGGCAGGACTACGACGACGCGCGCGCGGCGGGCTCCAAGATCTTTTCGGTGCGGGACGCCCGGCGCCTCGGCACCGAGGGCATCCTGGCCGAGATCCCCAAGGTCGAACGCTACTACGTCACCATCGACATCGACGGCTTCGATCCCTCGATCGCGCCGGGCACCGGCACGCCGAGCCACGGGGGCTTCCTCTACTACGAGGTGCTCGAGATCCTGCAGGGCCTCGTAAAGATGGGCGACATCGTGGGCGTCGATCTGGTCGAGGTGGCACCGGACTACGATAGCGGCGACATCACCACGACGTTGGCCGCGCAACTGTTGATGAACTTCATGGGTTTTATTTTCGAGGAACGGCGAAAATCAGGGGTCACGCGGCGAACGGAACAGACCGGGGGCGAAGAGCCGGAGACGGCCTTCCCGTGAGCCCATCGCGCGACGCCGAGACGGCCACCGCCGCCCAATCGTCATAAAGGATCATCGGGACAAAGGCTTTTCAGGTCCGGATCGGTGATTCGGGCGCACAGGGCGGGATCGCCGCCGATCTGCACGAGCTCGAACAGGCAGGCGTCGCCCAGGCCGGGGGTGGCAAGCCCACCGCACAGCTCGGGCTCTTTCCAGGACAAAGCCAGATGGCCGCGGCACAGGTCCCGGCCCACGTCCCGCGGCGCTTCGTTCTCGCGGGGAATCACCTCGCACAGCGACGGGTCGTGCGCCTGCTCGGCATAGATCGACACACACTGCCAGGCCACGCCGGGCTGGTCGGCGAGCAGACAGAGACGCACGTCGCCCGCCGCCTGTGCGGCCTTGGTGAAGCAAAAGAGCTGATTGGTCGGCACCGCCGTCGCCAGACAGGACTCCGCCGTGGCGGCGGGCTCTTCGCCTGAGTCGTCCGCCAACACCAGACTGCCGGTCAGGGCCAAAATGACGGCGATCCAAAGCCAGAGTTTCGTCATGATGGTTTATACCAACGGTCCTTGGTATTACCTGCCGGCGGCGCATTCGGATGTTGGTGTCAAATCTTGAACTCAGGACCCCAAAATCTCCTTAATGCGGGCGAGCGGCGCACGGTCGCGCAACAGGCCGAGCGAGACCGAGAAATGGCCCTGTTCGCGGGCATAAAGGTTGGCCTCGGGCACGCCCCAGCGTTGCGCCAATGCCAGGCCGCCGGCCGACGGCATCACATCGTCCGATCGGCCCAGGACCATAACGATGCGCCCGGGGTCGAGCCCTGGCGCCTCCTGCGGCTCCAGCAGCGGCAACCATCCGGCCAGCTTCTCGACCGTCCAGTCGGCGGCCTCGATCTGCGGCGCCAGGTTGACCGCGCTCGCCAGGCTGCCGCCGTGGGCCACGTCGAGCATGGCGCCGCTGGTCGCAACCAGAAGCAGCGCGTCGGGCCGGTATTCGTCTGGCCAGTGACGCGCCGCCGCCGCCGCACGCTGCGCAGTGAGCGCGCCCAAGGACACGCCGCCGAGGGCCACCGGTGCACGCGAAGACCCGCGCACCCAACCGATCAGCACTGCCGCCTCTGCGATCCAGGCGTGGAACAGGTCGAGGAAACCCAGCGGCCCGAAACCGATCGCCGGCTCGCCGCCGTACCAACCCTCCGGCCGGCGGCGCGAATGCCAGGGGCCCTCGGGCTTGATGACCCGGATGCCGTCGAGCGCAAGATCGCTCACCATGTCGGCGGCGCCGCGCCACATCTCGGTCTCCATGGCGATGCCATGCAGGAAGATGACGGTGGGCGGGTCCTTGACATGTTCGGGCTCGACCACGCGCGCCCAGGCCATGTCTCCCATCACCGGCGACGGGTAGCGCAGCCAGTATTCGCGGCCGTAGGCGCTCAACACCGAATGCGAGCGTTCGAGCGGCGGCATGGCCGGAACGGCAAACGCAGCCGCGGGATCGGCTAGCCGCGCGCCATGCTTGGCCGCAACCTCCTCGGGCGAAGCAACCTGCCAGCGCACCGCCGGCACGCGGCCGCGCAACGGCAGGAAGGCGAAGCGGGTGAGCATCAGCTGATGTGCCGCGTCCTGCCGGGCGAGCTCGGCTTCGATAAGGATCTCCGGCGCGGCGCCATCGCCCTCGAAGAACAGGGTTTCCCAGTCGCGTGCCGCCGCCGTGTAGGCCGTGTGCCGGTTTTCGGCCAGCGCCAGGGCGGGAAGCGTCGTTGTCCGCGATATCTGGTCGATCCCCAACTCCGCCTGGAAGCGCGCCAGCGAGCCGCCGGAGGCGAGCGCCGCCGCCCAGGCGCGCGACAGGGGAAAGTAGCCGCGCGCGACGCTGGTGAGCGCAACCCAGTCGAACCAGGGCCGGAGCACCAGATCCCCCAGGACGCTTTGAAGAATCCGGTAATTGGACGACCGCGGCAGGCGCTCCGGCGATTGTCTGAAGGTCCCGACCATGCCTCGAAAGATGACGGGGGCCAGCCACGACGGCAAGCGCCCTTCCAACTGCGATGCCGTCTTAGCTTATGAAGCCCGTCCCGGTCATAATGAAACGGCAAATCGTTGGCGAAGGAGGACACCATGACCCGATTGCGCCTGAGCCTGCTGGGCCTTGTTTTGTCGGCCGCAATGAGCGCGTCCGCCCTCGCCGCGCCGCAGGGCACGCGCACGCTCGGCACGCCGCACGACTTCGGGACCCTGGTGCAGCGGGTCGAGGCCGCGGTCAAGGCGCACAAGATGTTCGTGGTGACCCGGGCCAGCGCCAGCAAGGGCGCGGCGGGCCGCGGCATCACGATCCCGGGAAACATGGTGCTCGGCGTCTACCGCAACGACTTCGCGGTGCGCATGCTGGAAGCGAGCGTCCCTGCGGGTATCGAGGCGCCAATCCGCTTTTACGTCACCGAGAACCCGGACGGCACGGCGAGCCTCGGCTACCGTACGCCGTCGGCGGTCTTCGCACCCTACGAGGACGGCGGCGCGGCGCTCGCGGCACTGGCCGGCGAGCTGGATGCGATCTTCGCCGCGATCGCGGCGGACGCGGTTGCGCCCTAACCGTCCGCCGGGCTGAGGCCCATGTCCCAGAAACCGATTTCGAGCCGCGTGGCGGCCCGGAAGGTTTCGGCCAGCTGCGGCCAGCGGCCGGAGGATTCCGGATCCTCGCCGATCCGCCGCCGGGCGACTTCGTCCAACTGCACCACCGCGCCGCGCGCGACCTCTTGATAGTCGGCTCCGGCGTAGGTTTCGATCCAGTCCCGGTAAGGATTGTTTTCGAGCCGCGTCGCCGGGTCTGCCTTCAAATGCAGCCCGATCTCCCCATAGCCGACCACGCAGGG
>JAZFZX010000060.1:0-2491 GCA_036444135.1 Kiloniellales bacterium
CGTCTAACACATCCATTGGTCGAGACCGTGCCGTTCAGCCTTGCACCAGGGGCAGATTGGCCGCCGCGGCGATGGAGGCACCCAGATGAACGTCGAAATCGTCGGTTTGGAGCGCGGTGGCCGCGGCGCGTTCGCGGCGTCCGTGGCCTGTCAGCACGTGCAGACCGCCTGCGCACCCTGCAGCCCGGCCGGCCTCCAGGTCGCGGGCGCGGTCACCGATCACCCAGGAGGCAGCCAGATCTAGGTCCAATCGCTCGGCGGCCCGTTGCAACATGCCCGGCCGGGGCTTGCGGCAAGGATGATCGCCTCGGTAGGGCGACTTGCCATCCGGATGAAACGGGCAGGCGAGCACCATGTCGAGCGCCGCCCCTTCGGCCTCCAGCGCGGCCACAATGCGCTCTTGGGTCGCGGCGAAAGCCTCCCAACCGTAGAGGCCGCGGGCGATGCCGGATTGATTGGTGGCCAGCACCACGGCCATGCCCAGCGCCCGCGCCCGGGCGATGACCCGGGCCGCGCTCGCCATCAGGATCACGTCCTCGGGGCGGTGCAGGAAATGAACCTCCTCCACCACGACACCGTCGCGGTCGAGAAACAACGCCGGCCGGCGGGCATCGCGGCGGTCCGGGACGGGTCCCAAGACCTGGCACCAGGTGCCGTCGGGTTCGAGGAAACGTTTCAGGTCCATTGGCGTTCTTGCCATGTCTATCAGCGGCGGCGGTAGGGTGGCCGAAAACCGTCAGTCATGAACAATACCTTTCTAATATCACTTAAGGATCCGTAAACCGCTCCCAGCCTATGTTTTACCGGTTATGGACGCCACGATTGAACAGCTCGGAATCGCGGCAGGCGACAATCGGTTGGGACAGCGGGCCGGCCGGGAGCCTGGAACGGCGCCTGATCGACCGTCCGAGCAGCGCGCACCTCCCCGCCGCCCAGCCCAGCGCAAGGGCGGGAGGCAACCAGTGAGCGCCCGGCGCATCTGCGTGATCAGCTGCAGCCGTGCCGACTACGGCCTGCTGGCTCCGCTCATGCGGTTGATCCACGACGACCCGGCGCTGGAGCTTCAGGTGATCGCCACGGGCATGCACCTGGCCACCGAGTTCGGCTTCACTTACCGGCGGATCGAACAGGACGGATTTTCCATCGACGCACGCGTCGAATCGCTACAGCGCGGAGACGACATCGCCTCGGTGACCAAATCGATTGGGTTCGGGGTGATTGGATTCGCCGACGCTCTACAGCGTCTGCGCCCGGACATCCTCATGGTCCAGGGCGACCGCCACGAAATTCTCGCGGCCGTCCAGGCGGCGCTGATTGCACGCGTGCCCGTGGCTCATCTTTACGGCGGCGACACAACGGAGGGCGCCCTCGACGAGGGGTTTCGTCACGCCATCACGAAAATGGCTCATCTGCACTTCGTCACCCATGAGGCCGCGGCCCGACGCCTGCGCCAGATGGGCGAGAACCCCGGACACATCCATCTGGTCGGAAGCACCGGCCTCGATCAGATCCGCCAGATCCAGTGCCTGTCCCGCGAGGAAACGTTCCAGGGCCTCGGCATCCCGCCACGGGCCCACAACCTGCTGATCACCTTCCATCCCGAGAGCCTGGCCTGGGACCACAGCGCCGCACAGCTGGACGAGCTCCTGGCCGCGCTGGCCGAGCTCGGGCCCGATTACGGTCTCGTATTCACCGGCCCCAACGCCGACACCGAGGGGCGCATGCTGGCCCGTCGGATCGAAGGCTTCGTCAGCGAGCACGAAAACGCGATCTTGCGAATATCGCTGGGCCAGAAGCTTTATCTCAGCGCCCTCGCACAGGTCGACGCCGTGGTCGGAAATTCGTCCAGCGGGCTTTACGAAGCGCCGTCCTTCAAGGTCCCCACAGTCAACATCGGCGACCGTCACACGGGCCGCTTGAAGGCGGAGTCGATTATCGACTGCCCGGCCGAACGTGCCGCGATTGCGCGGGCCATTACCAAGGCAATGAAACTGGACTGTTCCAACGTTGCGAGCCCCTATGGCGACGGTCAAAGCGCCCCGCGCATCGTCGCCGCCCTCAAGGCGGTTCCGGACCCGGACGCGTTGCTGAAAAAACATTTTCACGAATTGGAGGTTGCGTGAGGCAAACCAACCGCCGCCACCGCATCAAGGTGACCGCAGAAGCCGGCGTAGTCCGCACCGCCGGCATAAGGCGATGACCACCTGGTCGGCCCGCTCGCCCACGCCCGCGCTTCCCGTCATCGTGCTCGGCTCGGAGGCCATGCCCGTGTCCTGATCGACACGCTGCGCCTGATCGGCGCCCGCATCGTGGGCTGCAGCGGCCATGATACGACACGTCCGGCCAGCATCCCGGTTGACATAAATTTCCTCGGTGGCGAGGACGCGGTATTCGACCGCCCGCCCGCGTCGGTCTATCTGGTCAACGGCCTGGGGTCGGTCGCCAGCGGCGGCCGCCGGGACGCCGCGTTCGATCGTTTCAAGGCCAAAGG
>JAZFZX010000061.1:0-2930 GCA_036444135.1 Kiloniellales bacterium
CGGGGTTGCGCGCGCGCGTCGGCTTGAGCCCGAACAGGCCGCAGTTGGCGGCCGGGATGCGGATCGAGCCGCCGCCGTCGCTGCCGTGGGCCATGGGCACCAGGCGCGCGGCCACGGCCGCCGCCGCGCCGCCGCTGGAGCCGCCGGGACTGCGCTCCGGGTTCCAGGGGTTCCGCGCCGCGCCATGGAGGATCGGCTCGCAGGCCGCGCTCACGCCCATTTCCGGGGTGTTGGTCTTGCCCATGATGACCAGGCCGGCGGTGCGGACGCGCTCGGTCAGGGTGGTGTCGTGGTCGGCGACGTAGTCGGCGAACAGGCGGCTGCCGTTGGTCGTCGGGGCACCGCTGGTGAGCGCACCCAGGTCCTTCAGCAGGAAGGGCACACCGGTGAAGGGACCCTCTGGCAGGCCGTCCGCGATGGCGCGCCGGGCCGCGTCGTACATCTCGTGGACGACGGCGTTGAGCGCCGGATTGTGGCGCTCGACGCGCTCGATCGCGGCCTCGAGCAGGTCCTCGGGGCTGACCTGTTTTTCGCGCACGAGTTCGGCCAGGCCCAGGCCGTCATAGGCCTCATAGTCGTCGAATCCGGTCATGGCCTCATTCGTCCCCCTTCGGCCGGTGTGTGAAATCTTGGCCGCATCCGAGCGCAGGGAACAAGCCCTTACTTTTTCGTGCCCATGTCCTCGAGCCTTTCGCGCGCAAACGGGGTCACGCAAGCGGGGTCAGGTCATGAATTATAAGGTTTTGGCCGACGATTTTTACGGCGCGGTTGGTTTCAAAACTGATAATTCAAGACCTTACCCCAAAAATGTAATTCAAGACCTATCCCCATAATGCGGATAGTGCGGGCCAAGCGATCATGCCCGTTCCAAATCCTGCCGTTTCGACTATGATCGCGCTGTCGCACCCGTTTTCTCCAATTACTGTCAGAGCTGCACGGCAAGGAACCGACCGCGCATGACTGCCCTTCGCGTTTTCGTGCCCTTCGCACTCGGCTTTTTTCTGTCGTATCTTCTGAGGGTCGTTAATGCGGTCATTGCCCCTGATCTGGTCCGCGAGGTGGGACTAACCGCCGCCGATCTGGGGCTCCTCACCAGCGCCAATTTTTTCGCCTTCGCTGCGTTTCAGCTGCCTCTCGGCATCCTGCTCGACCGTTTCGGGCCCCGGCGCACGGAAGCGGCGTTGTTGCTGTTCGCGGCGCTCGGCGCCTTCATCTTCTCAGCTGCTGCGAGCGCGCCCGGCTTGATCGCCGGACGGGCGTTGATCGGGCTCGGCACCTCCGCCTGCCTGATGGCCGCCTTCAAAGCCTATGTGATGTGGTTCCCAGGCAAGCGCATCCCGCTGGTCAACGGCTGTCAGATGGCGGCTGGTGGCCTCGGTGCGATCACCGGTACCGTTCCCGTGGCAGCGGCGCTGGCCTTGACCGACTGGCGTGGTGTTTTCGTTATCCTCGGTGTCATGGCGCTGGCGTTCGCTGCCGCCATCTATTTGGTCGTGCCGCGACGCAAGATAGTCGAAACCGCAGCGGACAGCATGAAGGACCACTTGGCCGGAATCGCCCAAGTCTTCACCAGTCCTTTGTTCTGGCGCATCGCGCCGATGACGGTGGCTTCACACAGTATGTTTCTCGGGACCCAGACCCTGTGGTCCGGCCCCTGGCTCGCGGACGTGGCGGGGCTCGGCCGTGACGCGGTCGCCCATCATTTGCTGATGATCGCCGTCGCCATGGTCGCCGGGTTTTTGGGGATGGGGACCATCGCCGAGAGGCTCGGCCAGTTCGGTGTGCGGACGGTCCAGGTCGCGGTCGCCGGCATGAGCCTGTTCGCCTGTGTACAGCTGATCCTGGTGGCGCAGTGGACCGGCGCCGTGTTGCCCACCTGGATGCTGTTCGGCTTTTTCGGAACCTCCGGAATGCTCTCCTATGCGGTGCTATCCCAGAGCTTCGCGCCGGAGCTTGCCGGCCGGGTAATTACCGGGCTCAACGTCCTCACCTTTGCGGGGGCCTTCGCCGCCCAGTGGGGAATCGGCGCGATCATCAACCTGTGGCCGGCGGCCGCCGATGGCGGCTATTCGCCCGAGGGCTATCAAGCGGCCTTTGCCTTGATGGTGGTGCTGCAGATCGCAAGTCTGGTATGGTACGCGGTTTTTAGGAAGGTGTAAGTTTGAGAAAGGTCAACACGCTAAACTTGGGCAATTAGGCCGCAGTCAGAGCCAACAACCTATTCACGAGTGTGGCGAGAAAGTACAATGACCGCCGATTCGAACCCATCTGGGGAAATTCAGCTCAGGGAGGTGCGCGACGGTGGGGTCACGGTACTGACGCAGTACACCTACGACCCTGCGTTGGGGCGCTGACGGGCAGAGCGTCGCGGGCGCGCCGGGCCGCGTCGTACATCTCGTGGACGACGGCGTTGAGCGCCGGATTGTGGCGCTCGACGCGCGATCGCGGCCTCGAGCAAATCCGTGGGCGCCACCTGCTTCGCGCGCACGAGATCGGTCAAACCCAGTCCGTCGTAGGCCTCGTAATCCTCGAAACCGGCCTTTTGGCCTCCGCTCCTTTGGGCGCAGATTCATCACGGACACAAACGATAGCCGGCCGCCGTCCGTCCCTCTCGGTCGATCCGCGCCTCTTGTTCGATCCGCGCCTGCCCGGCACCCGACGCTCGCACCGCAACCGGGTTCGGTTGTCGCCACCTACCCGTTGGGGGTGGTGATCAGCGGTATAGATGAATCCGGTTCGGGCTGCTACCGTGGTGCGGGGTCGCCGCGCCGCCACGGCCCGAGCTGTTGCTCGAGTAAGAAGTGAGGACCGATGATGGAAACGGCGCCCAGGCACCAGGTCATCCGCAACGGCCGCCTGCTCGATCCCGAGCGCGAGACCGTGGCCCCTGCCGACGTCCTGATCGACGGCGAGGACATCGCCGAGGTCGG
>JAZFZX010000062.1:0-5863 GCA_036444135.1 Kiloniellales bacterium
ATGTTTGGGACAATCGAAAATCTTCGCATTTCCGGATCGGTGGCCTGCAATGGCGCCCTTGGCGCTGTCGATCACCAAGAAATCCGACAGAGCGCCGCGCAGACCGGGGTACTGGATATGACACGGATGGTGTTTGCACCCCTCACGATCCTGGCCCTGGAAGCGGGCTTGTGTGTTTTCGCCATGCTTGGGGGAGCCATTACGGTCCTGATTGCGGCCCTTCTCGCCAGCGGGATCCTGATATGGTGAAGCGACTCTCGGGCGCGGTCTGGGTGAGCGCTCTGACGCTCCTGGCCGCCTGCGCGGCAACGCCAGAGATTGGATCGGTGGCGCCGGAAACGACGCGTCCAGAGGTGGTTGAGGCCCACCAAAGTCCCGAATTCGCAGCATACGGGTTTACTGCGCGGGCCCCCGCAAATCCGGAGCACCCCGTTGGGTCCATCGTATCGGACGCCTTCGGTTACCTCGATGCCCTGGTCGGCAAACCGTTGCGTCAGCCTATCACCTCATTAAAGCGGCTGGTGTTCCTGACGGCGCATACGTCGATCGATCTGGTGAAGCCCGTGTCCCTGCTTTGGGAAGCGGAGGGCCCGGTTCCTCCGGTTTCACAACGGCCCGGAATGGACCTCGTCCAGTGGGAGCGGCAGCTGGATGCATTGACCGGCACGCGGGAATCGCGTGGCTCGATCCGCCTGCTGATCGACGGCGATCAGTTCTTTCCGAGATTCGTCGACGCCGTCATGGGCGCCCAAAGCTCCGTCCATATACGATCGTACATTTTCGATACGGACGACTACGCCACGGCCGTGGCCGATCTGTTGAGGCAACGCTCGGAGCAGATCGAGGTAAAGGTCCTTGTGGACGGACTGGGGAGCCTGATGGCCGCTGGCACCGCCTCGGAGTCCATGCCCCGAAGCTTTGACCAGCCTGGGTCCATGGAGCAATACCTGGAACGAAACTCCAAGGTCAGAGTCCGGACACAGTCCAACCCGTGGCTAACCGGAGATCATACAAAGACCTTCATCATCGACCGTCAAACCGCCTTCGTCGGCGGAATGAACATCGGGCGGGAATACCGCTACGACTGGCACGACCTGATGATGGAGGTCCGCGGCCCCGTGGTCGAAGAGATCGACCGCGAATTTGACAAGGCATGGAGCCGCGCGGGCTTTCTCGGCGATCTCGAGTACCTGGCCCAAAGGCTACAGCCGAAAAAGAAGGTCGAAGCCGGCGCCGGCCATCCGGTTCGGGTGCTCTATACCAAGCCGCATGATTCACAGATCTACCGCGCGCAATTGGCCGCAATCCGCACCGCGCAGCGCTACATCTATATCCATAACCCCTATTTTTCCGACGACCAGTTCCTCGTCGAGTTGGTCAGGGCCCGGCGCCGCGGAGTGGACGTACGCGTCATTCTGCCGACACATGGCGACAACCCGATCATGGACCAGAGCAACCGCCTGGCAGCCAACGCCATGTTCCGGCGTGGTATCCGCGTATATCGCTTTCCGGGCTTTTCCCATGTCAAGGCAGCCATCTATGACGGTTGGGCCTGCCTCGGCTCAGCCAACCTCGACAAGATGAGCTTGCGGGTCAACGAGGAGCTCAACCTGGCGACCTCGCACAAAGAGGTCGTAGAGGCGTTGGAAAATCAGCTGTTCGTTCGGGATTTCGAAAAGTCGGCCGAGATGACCAGGCCGCTCGAGGAACACTGGTCCTACTATCTGGCCGAATTTCTGGCAGACCAGCTTTAGATTGCGCCAGCGTTGGTGCAGGGCTCTGAGGCGAGCCCCCATCGCCTTGACCTGGCCGGCCCACGGCATTGCAATGGGCCGCCACGCTCTCTCGCTTCGCCGGGATGGAGTCATGACCGCTAAGCTCGTCACGGTCTTCGGTGGAACCGGCTTCCTCGGCCGCCACATCTCTCAGCGGCTGGTGGCCGATGGCTTTCGGGTGCGCGTCGCCGTTCGCCACCCGGAGGCAGCGGATGCCGCTCTGCCCGATTCCGTGGAGCGGGTCCGTGCCGACGTGTGCGATGCCACCTCCGTCCCCGCGGCGCTCGAGGGCGCCGAGGCGGTGGTGAACGCCGTTGGCCTCTACCTGGAACGCCGCGGCGAGGCCTTCGCCGCGACGCACGTGGACGGCGCCCGACGCGTGGCCGAACAGGCCGCAAATGCGGGTATCCCGGCCTTGGTGCATATCTCCGGCATCGGCGTGGATCCGGCCTCCGGATCCCGCTACGTCCGCGCCCGGGCCGCCGGTGAAACGGCGGTGCGCGACGCCTTCGGCCAGGCGACGATCCTGCGGCCCAGCGTGCTCTTCGGGCCGGGCGACGCCTTCTTCAACAGTCTGGCCCAGATCGCGCGGATGACGCCGGTCTTCCCCCTGTTCGGGCACGGCGATACCCGCCTGCAGCCGGTTTACGCGGGCGACGTGGCCGCGGCCGTGGCCAAAGCCCTGGTGCTGCCGGCCGCACGGGGACAGATCTACGAACTCGGTGGTCCCCGGAGCTATACCTATTGCAACCTGATCAAGCTGCTGTTGGCGCAGATCGGGCTCAAACGAGCCCTGCTGCCGGTGCCCTTCGTCTTTTGGGAGGCGCAGGCCGGCCTGATGCAGATCTTACCCAAGCCGCCCGTCACCCACGATCAGATCGTGCTCATGAAGCGCGACAACGTGCCCACTTTGGGGGTTCCCGGTTTCGCGGATCTGGGGATCGAGCCGGCGTCGGTCGAGGACATCCTGCCCACCTACATCGGGCCTGGCCGCTAGGTTTTGCGGCTCACAAACCCTATACTTTCCCGACCTCAAGCAAGGGGAGGCAAGATGGCTGACACGCCGCATCAGGATCTGCCGTCCGATCCGGCGCTCCAGGTCAAGGCCCTGGAGTCGCTGCTGGTCGAGAAGGGCTATGTCGATCCGGCGGCCCTCGACGCCCTGGTCGATGCCTACGAGAACAAGATCGGCCCGCACATCGGGGCGCGCATCGTGGCCCACGCCTGGGCCGATCCGGATTTCAAGCAACGCCTGCTGAGCGACGCCAAGACGGCGCTGGCGGAGCTCGACATCACCGACTGGCGCAGCGCCAACGTGATCGCCGTTGAAAACACGCCCCAGGTTCACAACGTCGTCGTCTGCACACTCTGCTCCTGTTATCCCTGGTCCGTGCTGGGCCTGCCGCCGGCCTGGTACAAGGCCGCGCCCTATCGCTCGCGGGTGGTCATCGACCCGCGCGGCGTGCTGTCCGAATTCGGGATCGAGCCGGCGGATGACGTGGAAATCCGCGTTTGGGACAGCACGGCCGAGCTACGCTACATCGTGATCCCGGAGCGCCCGCCCGGCAGCGAGGCCCTGGACGAAGAGGCACTCGCGCAACTGGTCACCCGCGATTCCATGATCGGCACGGGCCGCGCCCTTTCGCCGGGTGCCGCGGGCGAGGCAGGCGCGCCATGAACGGCATCCACGACATGGGCGGCATGCACGGCCTGGGCCCGATCGAGGCGGAGGAGAACGAACCCGTCTTTCACGCCGCCTGGGAAGCGCGAATGCTTGCCCTGGCCAATGCAATCGACCCGTGGGGCGACTGGAGCGTCGACCGCTTCCGCTACATCCGCGAGACCATGCCCCCCGCCGACTATCTGCAGAAGAGCTATTACGAGCACTGGCTCTATGCCTACCGAACGCTCATCCTCGAAGCCGGCCTGGTGAGCGAGCAGGAGCTCGCTGATGGCCGGGCGGCCGCGGGCGCGCCGGCGCACGAACCGAAGGTCCGTCCGGACACCATCGGAAAGGTCACGGGCCGCGAAGACACCGCGCGCCGCGATGCCGACGCCCCGCCCAAGTTCCGGGCCGGCGATGCCGTCGTCGCACGTATGATCAACCCGGCGGGCCACACGCGCCTGCCCCGCTATGCCCGCGGCAAACGCGGCGTGATCGACCGCGACCACGGCGCCTTCGTGTTCCCCGATACCAACGCCCACATCCAGGGCGAAAACCCGCAGCACGTCTACAGCGTGCGCTTCGCCGCGCGTGAACTTTGGGGCGAGGCCGCAGCGCCGCGCGACAGCGTCTACCTCGACCTCTGGGACGCCCATCTTGACTCGGCGTGATCCGCCGCCGGCCGACGCCACGCCGAAGTTGCCCCGCGACCCGGCTGGCGAGCCAGTGTTCGCCGAGCCCTGGCAGGCCCAGGCCTTCGCCCTCGCCGTCAAACTCGAAGCCGAGGGTCATTTCACCTGGCCGGAGTGGTCGCAAACGCTGGGCGAGGAAATCAAGGCGGCGCAGGCCCGCGGCGACCCGGACGACGGCAGCACTTACTACAACCACTGGCTGGCCGCCTTGCGCCGCATGATCGGCGAAAAGGGACTGGCCAGCGAGGGCGAGATCCAAACGCGGAAAGCAGCCTGGGCGGAGGCCTATGCCCGCACCCCGCACGGCCGGCCAGTGGAATTGAAAAGGTAGTCGCCGGAATCGAGTATGGGCGTCAGTCGCGTCCGTAAACGTCCTCAAACCGCTCGATATCGTCCTCGCCCAGATAGTCGCCGCATTGCACCTCGACGATGTGTAGCGGTTCCTCGCCGGGGTTGCGCAGGCGATGGACCGTCCCGACCGGGATATGGGTCGATTCGTTGGCCCGTAGCTCGAAGACCTCTTCGCCGCGGGTCACCTCCGCCGTACCGCGCACCACGACCCAGTGTTCCGAGCGGTGGCGGTGGCGCTGCAGCGAGATGCTGGCACCGGGGTTGAGGATCAAGCGCTTGACCTGGAATCCCTCGCCGCTGTCGGTCGGCTGATAGGACCCCCAGGGGCGGTGGACGCGCCGGTGATGTTGCCTTTCGTCGCGGCCCTCGCGGTCCAGTTGCTCGACCAGATCCCGCACCTCCTGCGCCCGGTCGCGCGGGCAGATCAGGACGGCGTCGGAAGTCACTACGACCACCACGCCGTCGAGGCCCAGTGCGGCGAGCAATCGGCCCTCGCTGTGCAGGTAACTGCCCCGGGTATCGACAGCGAGCACATCGCCCACCTTCGCGTTGTCCTCGCCGTCCAGGGTGCAGAGGTGCCACAACGCATCCCACGACCCCACGTCGCTCCAACCGATGTCCACTGGCAGGACGGCGGCGCGGTCGGTGCGCTCCATCACCGCCACGTCGAGGGAGACCGACGGGCTCGCCGCGAAGGCTTCTTCGTCCAGGCGCAGGAAGCCGAGATCGCGCGTCGCCCGCTCGACCGCTGTGCGGCCGGCCACCACCACGTCGGGCGCCAGCTTCGTCATCTGCTCGACCATGGCCCGGGCCGAGAACAGGAACATGCCGCTGTTCCAGGCATATTCGCCGGAGGAAATGTAGGCTTCCGCCGCCGCCGCGTCAGGTTTCTCGACGAAGCGCGCGACCCGGAAGCAGCCCGGCGATCCGTCCAGCTCCTCGGCGCGCTGGATGTAGCCATAACCGGTCTCCGCGCGGTCCGGCGCAATCCCGAAGGTCACGAGCCAGCCCGCCTTGGCCGCGGACGCCGCCTGTTCGGCGGCTTGCCTGAATCCGGCCGTATCCGCGATGACATGGTCGGACGGCAGCAGCAGGATCAGGGCGTCCTCGTCGTCCTCGCCGAGCAGGAGAGCCGCCACGAGCGCCGCCGGGGCGGTATTTCGCCCGACCGGCTCGAGAACCATCTCGGCCGGCGAGACCCCGGCCTCACGCAGCTGCTCCGCGACCAGAAAGCGTGTCTCTTGATTGCCGATCACGAGCGGTGCGGCGAAGGGCGCGCCCTGAACACGCGCCATGGTCTCTTGCAACAGGCTGGTTTCGCCGGTGAGCGCGATCAGCTGCTTCGGCAGGGCCGCCCGCGACAGCGGCCACAGCCGGGTTCC